>CAKSOR010000137.1 GCA_934477985.1 uncultured Eubacteriales bacterium | reverse complement strand
TTTTCCATGATACATTCCTCCTGATAAAGAGAAGCTGAATAATTCAGCTTTCACTCAGATTATATCATCAAAAGACTAAAAGCGCAAGGATGTCAAATGGAATGTTGATTCAACTTATCCCATAATCAGGTCAGGCGGTTTATATACGAGCGGATGCGATCCTCAAGGCTGACATCGGTGTCGGCGTAGCTTATTCCGACAACAACATCTCCGTCGAGATAGCAGTAAGGATCGCCAATCTGGTCGACGAAGCTCTTTATCCGCTCCGCTCTCGGAAGTGACTGGTCAATCTTTACGCTGTTTATGTCGACAAGAGCCGAGCGGTCAACTGTGCGAAGGTCATGCTTTTTCATTTTGTTTTCCCCTTTTATTGGTTCTGATTTGTCTTCTATTTTTGACCGATCATCAGAAAATATTCGGTCATTGCTGTCTTAGACGTGTTCGATAACCCGACTTCAGCGTATGAAAATGGCGATGGAATCGACATTTTCATTTACAAGTCGGGAGGGTTATCGAACGCGTCTATTGATGCCCTGTCTGACCGTTTTCGGTAAACGCTCGCGGATTTCGCCTGCAATTGACTCTCGCAGCCTCTCACCGGATTGCCTGCGGCAGAACAGAGTTCGCACGGACTGTCCCTGGTGGGGAGTATCAACCATTTCACATCGTCGCCTGTCGGATACCGCCCGATATTCGCGAAAGAGAGTATTTATCGCTCCCCGCCCGCAAACGGACGGATCATGGCGTACTCTTCGCCCGGCTCATGAAATGGATTTGTTGTCAGATCTGGCTATTTCGTTATCAAGGATCAACCGCTTTAACGGTCGGGGATTACCCCTGTGTGATAGACGGCGGGATTACAGATTTTGGCACTTTTTGATAAAAAAGACCGTCAGCCGTTAATAGCTGACGGTTTTCGCGTTGAAATATCGCACGATGCTTTCAGAGAATGATCCATTTTCCTTTTTGACTTGTACCTTCTCTTGTGATGATCTTTTCATCGCGCATTTTTCTGATATAGTATTTCACAGAATTCACGGGAAAGCCGATCTCTCGTGAAATCTGTGTCTGAGTTACATTGGGATTTGCTCTTATAACGGATAAAATGCGTTCCCTCGTTGACGGGTTATGGATAGCTTGGGTAGGATCTTGGGTAGCTTGGGTAGGATCTTGGGTAGTTTGGTCAGTTTCATCTTCATTGTCCTTGACACTTCTTTTTTCGATATTGTTTTTCAGAATGAGCGTTACTGCCTGCTCATTCTCGGTATATATCGGCGCGTCAAGATTCTGCTCCGCCATATCCGCGTATATTCGCTTGACACCCTCGTTCAGCTCCCGCACCAAACCGAACTCAGTAAGCACTCTCGCGATCTGGGGGTTTCTTGAAAACCTCGTTTCCCGTATGTTGTCAACAGTAACGAGATTCGGCAGCCTGCCCGGACTGAGAATTTCCAATCTGTCGTCGTACATCGTCACTCTGATATAATTACCTGTCATTGCGTACTCACGGTGCGTGACCGCGTTTACAATGCCCTCAAGCCACGCGAACTCGGGATACTCCGGCTGTGTCCTGAAAAGTCCTGTTTTCGGGTCAAGTGTCGTGAATTCCCTGAGCTGAATCGACATGAACTGCTTGGCTTTTTCAATCAGCCTCGGCAATGGTTCTTCGATGTTGACATCCTTTATGATGTTCATTCTTGTGCCGACCTCGGCTGATGTGCCGTCATAGCGAATAAAGCGGATACGGCAATTCGAAAAGAACTGTGTGACTGTCGACGCAAACAGCAGCACCGCCGCATTTGTCAGCTTTTCCTCGCCGTGAATCCTGCGGATAAAGCCTCTCGCTTTCAGGACTTGATATATCGGAATTTCATCCGCCCCGATACGGTGCTTATACTCGGCAAGCAATCCTTCATCCAAGTCTTCGATTTCCGCGTCGGTATTGCACTCCTCTTCATAGTGGCGGGTATTCTTGCTGTACTCAAGGTTTCTGAGATCAGTACCCTTTACTTCCCTTGTTTTGTCCCCGATACGCAGGAAAGTGGAATCGTTCGTTGTACGGATAATCTGGTCAACGCTCGGGCGGATATGCAGCAGAAGCAAACGGTCAGGTTCACCATTCTCATTCACAATATCCAGAAATTCCTCCCGATAGTCGGGCATTGGTTTGCAATAGTCCTTCGGAGCATTGATAAAGCTGTTGATCTTGTCCTCGCCAAAAGAATTGATCCCCTCAAACGTCTTTTTCTTATCGCTGATTCCGATCGCTATCGTGCCGCCTTCAGCATTGGCAAAGGCGGAGATCAGATCCGCTATATCCGATGGTTTTATCTTTGCTGATTTCCGGTCAAAATATTTATTCTCATGCTCAGTAGTCAGATACTTCTCCGTGAACATAGGGTTGATTCTGGATTTTATCTCCATTTTCCTTTCACCTCCGCTTATATAAATCACTCATAATCATTTTGTCTCCGCTCAAGATGAAGTATTGACGCGAGAACACAGGCGTATGCTCATGAATGATTGCCTCCAGTCTTTTACCGTCACCAGCCGCGTTCAATATGGCTCACACTGCGGTCTATACTCTCCTGATCTGCGTGATGCCACCCCATCGACCTGACCCATTCCATCGTATCCTCGTACTCAGGGTCATCCGGATTCTTCATTATCCGCCGTATTTCCTTGAAGCCCTCGACTCCTCCGGAATCCTCCATCGGCGCGTCGCCCTTCGCTTTTATACAATGCGCTTCCGGGTCAGGCGGATTGCTTATAACCTTTCTCAGTTCTATCTCGTGTATCCAGTCATCGCCGAAATCGTATTCGTATACCATCCTTTTATATTTTCCGAAAATCTCGCCGAGCGTGACATCAGAGCTGATTATCTTTTCGATCTCCGACATTCCGGGAAAATTGATGTCGGATTCGTCGTCGAATTCAGTGGGTTCGATGATCTTCGTCGGTCTTCCATAATTATCAGCTTCAAAAACGAACTGGTGGAGATGTTCGTTATGCCATCCAAAAGCCGCTTGCAGTACCTTGTGAAAGATTGCAAAATCAAAATTCGACGGGACAGTGAGAATCCGCTCGCAGGCAAGGTCCTGTAGCTTTACTCTGATTTCCAGCATCTCGCGGGAGAAAATGTCTTCTCCATAGCGCTCTTTCAGCATTTTACGCAGTGTCTCATAGGTGAATTTTTAATCTTTTCCGTCAGCGAAAAGATCACTATTGAAGATCGGAAGATTTTTCTTCTGAAACATATCGCCGGGAGCGAAATCCTCGGTGTAATATTCAACACGCTCAACGCATTTAGCGCAACGCGCGGACGCGATACGCGAGAGGTTCTTCGAGTAAATGACCTCATGTCCGAGATCGTCAAGGTACTTTTCGATGATCTCAGACTTGATATGTTCGCTCTCAAGAAAGGTTCTGACGCCTTCAATCAGGAGTTCATCGAGTTTTTGAGTTCCTTGGTGTTTACAACAGCGAGTCGCGGTGTTTGCGACGACGATAGTCTTACGGCGGTTCACGGTGACGAGTCCCGCGCTCCACTCGAAAAGCGCGTCCGGCGGCATTACAGCCACAGGTTTGATTTGGACATAATCGAGGAGTTTTCTTGCGCATTCGAGAAGCATTTTGAAGTCCAGCTTTCGTTTTTTCTATTATATCATATTTCGTTGACATTTGCAAGAGGAGTGGAAACTTTTTTTGAAAAATTCAATTATTTACCGTTTGCCTATTGATGTTTTTGCGAAATTGTGATACCTGCTCAACCATGCGTACTCCCCCCCAAAAGCCGCCCACCGTATCTCCGCGGTGGGTATGTTTGGGGGTACACGCGGTTGCGCTGGTACGTATTCTGATTGTTATTTTGCGCAAATAATACGAATACCAAAATTCCCCTCCGGAAACCATAGGTCGCCGGAGGGGAACGTCAGTTATTGACTTTTATTTTCTGAACGTGCCGAGGAGCTTTCTGAGCTTGTCGATCCGCTTCGTGATCGCGCGGCGTGTGAGTCCGAATCGCTTCGCGATCTCCTCGTGCGTGAAGCCTTCGATCGCGTAGAGAGTGAGTATCTCGATCGACTCGGCGGGCAGCTTCTTCAGCTCGGAGGCGAGTGCCGGATCGTCGATCTCCTCTATCCACCAGTAGCGGTCGGTCGAGAGAGTGTGGTCGAGTCCGTTTGAGAGCGCGTCCATGTTGTCGGCGAGAAGCGGCGACTTGTCGTCTCCGCTCTCATCGAGAGTGTTCGCCGGGAAGAGTATCGAATGCTCGCAATACCTCCTCTCGCTGTTCAGTTCAGCAAGGTCAAAGGCGTACATCTCCTTGATCTGCTCCTTGGTCATACCTGCGGCGCGGTACTCTTCAGCGAGCTTCGCCTGCCTGCGTTCGAACTTCTTTCTTTCAGATGCGTTGTTCCATTTCATTTTTTGATCTCCTTTGTTATTTTCTCGGTTCATGTATCGAAAAAAGGAGATCATGGATATTCTGCCAGGTAGCACTCCCACTGCCTGCGCATCAAAAAATCCTTTCCGCCGGGTTAGGCAGAAAGGATTCAGGGAAACGCTGATTTAAGGTTATTTTCGCGCGAAATAGTCTATAATTCAAGCCTTTTCGCGTGAAGACTCCAATTATTCAGCTTATCCATATGACATTACCGCGTGACAGTGAAGTCATTTCCTCGGCGACAAGACAGTATCTGTCTCATACGGCATCAGATGACTTCATCATTCAGCGGCTCCACGGTCTTACGTTTATACGGTTGTCGGTAAACGTGGGGAGGGGGCGCAGTTTATGCTGGGTCGGGGGCGGCTGCTTTTGCTTACCGCCCGGATGCCTTGGGGTATAATTTGATAAAGATAATAAATATGTCAGTTCAGAAGCACTCCGTATCCGCCTGTAAGATACCTTCTGATCAAAGTGATGTCCATTCCGTTGACGCTGCCATCATGATTCACGTCCGCGGCTTCGGAATCGAAACCATCCGGTTTTGTTCCGGCAAGATGACGTCTGATCATTGTGATGTCCATTCCATTTATCTTTCCATCGCCGTTTACATCGCCATATATAACGGATTGAACTCTGACAGTACCGTTTTCAATTCCGATCGTCACCGGCTGGAAATCCTTGTCATATACCTCACCCGGAATGTATTCGATCGTGACAGGATAATCACCCACACTCGTTCCTTCAGGAATCTCAAAGGTCAGCTTAACAAGTGTACCAACAGATGTATCGTTGTCTTCTCCGTACCATACGAGCGTCAGCGGATTCTGATACGGAGTTGAAAAACCTCCGAATGTAAGGTCTGCCAACGCGTCTCCGCTTTCGGCTTTTACAAGCCTGAGTTCAGGAGCGTAGTTCACGTTCAATGTCGTGCCGGAAATGCCGCTGTTATTTTTAATACTAATCGTTACCTCGGCTGTTCCGCCAATAACCCCGGCTGCGCTTGTTACTGAGACTAACGGCGCGTCTTCCGGTACTTCGCCGAATACGATCACCTTGCACTCCGATCTGACGCCGCTTCCATCGTTCGCTACAGCAGTTACTGACGCGGTTCCGGCTGATAGAGCCGTGACCTTTCCGCTTGCCGAGACCGACAGCACTGATTCATCTGAGCTTATCCACTTTACTCCTCTATCCGTCGCGTTTTCTGGAAGTACCGATGCCGCCAGCTGAGCAGACACACCGACATTGAGTGACAGCTTCGATTTATCCAGAGTGATAGACGTAACCTTGACATCGCTTTCAGCCTCATAAAGCGTCTTCCAGCAGGGATCAGGCTCGAAGACATAGTTCGATCTCGACTGAGTCAGGCGCAGGATATTGAAGGTAGATGAACTGTAATAGCTGAAATGGACAGTTTGTTTTGAGCTGCCGTTGAGGACTACAGTGTGTGTGCCTTTGGCTGAAAAACTATTTGAGTATCCAATGTCCTGATAGAAGTTTCCTCCAATGTACATTGTACCAGCACTAAAAACACTGCTCGCGCTTGTGTTTATTCCATAAGTTCCGTCTATACGCATTACATCGCTGTCATTCTCCATTCGCAAATAGCCTCGACCTCCAGTATACGTCCTCGACCCATCAGCATTCTTTGTGAAACTATATGCCTGCGCGTAATCGCCTGACACATTCAGTGTTCCACAGTGAATATACATTGTTCCGTCTTTATGCAGTACATCTCCGCCGACTGTCAGCGTTCCGCCATTAAGATCGACGACTCCGCCACTGATAGTAACGCCCCCGGATACCGATATATTACTCTGATCCATATCAAGCGTACCTTTGGCTGCTTCAATGCTCGTTAAATTTTGATCACATCCATCGAGATCAATCGAGCCGCCGTCAAGTGTCAGTTTTCCAGAAACATTTAGTTTTGAGCCGCTTAATTTGACCGTACCATATTCTAACGTAAGGTCATTGACGTTCCAGTCCTTAACGCGACCATTAAGATCCAACGTTCCTCTCACTCCGAACACATTCGTCCCAATTGTTAAGTTAAGATCGTTTGGTACTGTAAACGCCTTTATTCCTGAGTCAAGCTGTATATTCTTGTTTTCGAATCGAACCTCATTAAACCCAGAACCGACGTATGAACCGAAATAAATATGCTGTACGCCAGAGCCATTAAAAACTACGGTATGTGTGCCTTTGGCTGAGAAACTATTTGAGTATGCAACGTCCTGATAGAAGTTTCCTCCAATGTACATTGTGCCAGCACTAAAAACACTGCTCGCGCTTGTGTTTATCCCATAAGCTCCGTCTATACGCATTACATCGCTGTCATTCTCCATTCGCAGATAGCCTCGTCCTCCAGTGTATGTCCTCGACCCATCCGCATTCTTTGTGAAACTATATGCCTGCGCGTAATCGCCTGACACATTCAGTGTTCCACAGTGAATATACATTGTTCC
>CAKSOR010000136.1 GCA_934477985.1 uncultured Eubacteriales bacterium | reverse complement strand
ACCGTGATATGCGCTTCGGAGAGGCGTTTGAGATCCGACTCGACGATATCGGCGCGCCAGTCGTGCCACATATTCGTTCCGGCGTGCGACGCCCAGTAGTTGCATCCGGTGAAGAATTTTCCGGACTCGAAGATTTTCTGATCTTTTAACATATTTTCACCTCGGTGTGATAATTTTACACTCCCATTATACCATATGGACGTCAGATTGTCAATAAAATTTCTTCAAAAATATAGAAACCTCTTGAAATTTTCACATGATTGTGGTATAATCATATACGCATATGGCATGCTGCGAGAATGCCTGGTAACAGAGAATATTACGTTATGACAGCGCGGTGAAAACGACAAGACTACAAGTATGGAGTGCTTTCTGCTGTGGTGAGCCCGCTGACCGACGTTTGTCTGAACGCTGCGTAACCATCACACAATTTGAGAAAGGATTGGTTTCAGCTATGAAAAACATCATCAGAACCGCTCCCGCCGTCTTCGCGGTCGGTGAGAACTACCAGATAATGGTCGAGGTCTCCTGCCCGACGCTCATGTGGGTCGAGGTCGGCGGGGAAGAGTACTTCGACGACTCGAACGGAATAATCCGCTCGGCGGTCACGACTCACCGCGTAACCGTCCCGATGGACGAGCTCGACGCGGCGGGCGGCTACACGCTCTTCGCGCGCAAAATCATTGAGCGCAAGCCCTATTTCTCCGAGACCGAAGAGCCGGTCAGCGAGCATTTCGACTTCCACCCGGTGAAGCCGGGCAGGGTCACCGCCTATCAGATCGCCGACGCGCACAACATGGTCGGAGCGCCTGTGAAGGCGTGCAAATGCTTCGAGGAAAAGTACGGTCCGATCGACCTGCTGATTCTCAACGGCGACGTGCCCGACCACAGCGGGCGCATCGAGAACTTCCACAACATCTACGAGATCGCCGCAGACGTCACCGGCGGAACAAAGCCGGTAATCTTCTCACGCGGCAACCACGACACGCGCGGAATCTTCGCCGAGAACATCGCCGACCACACTCCGGTCGAGAACGGAAATTCCTTCTACGATGTGAAGCTCGGCGACCTGCACGCGATTCTCATCGACTGCGGCGAGGACAAGGACGATTCTCACGCCGAATACGGTCACACGGTTTGCTGCCGCGCTTTCCGCAAGCGCGAGACAAAGTGGCTCGAGAAGCTGCTTGATGAGCCGGGAATCGCCGACGCGAAATACCGCGCGGTGATCGCCCACAACCCCTTCACGTGGGACTACAAAGATCCGTTCGACATCGAGAACGAGACCTACTCGCACTGGGCGAAGCTGCTGCGCGAGAAGTTCAAGCCAGAGGTCTTCATCGCCGGGCACCTGCACACGCTCGAGATAAGCGAGCCGGGCAGCGCGCAGGATCATCTCGGTCATCCCTGCAAGGTTGTGTCGGGCTCAAAGCCGGTTCACGGGCGCGACGGCAAGCCGGATTACTTCGCCGGCTCCGGCTTCATCTTCGACGACGGAGTTACGGTCGTATTCAATGACAGCGACGGAAATTTCATTTCCGAAACAAAAATATAAAGGAGTTATATCATGAAAATTTTATTCCAGGGCGACAGCATCACCGACGCGGGACGCGACCGCGCCAATATCCACGACCTCGGACACGGCTATCCGCTCTACACGGCGAAGGTCATCCGCGAGGCGTTCCCCGACCGCGATTTCGAGTTCATCGACCTCGGCATCAGCGGAAACCGCGCCGAGAATCTCCGCGACCGCTGGACTGAGGACGCTATAAACATTCAGCCTGACGTCATCTCGATACTTATCGGAATAAACGACACCTGGCACAGAGCGGCTGAGAAGAACTGGATGCCGCACGAATATTTCGAGGAGTGCTACCGCGGGATTCTCGAGCGCCTGAAGAAGGAGACTCACGCGAAGATAATCATGCTCGAGCAGTTCCTTCTCTCAGTTCCCGACAAGGAGTTCTTCCACGTCGACCTCGACCCGAAGATTCAGGTGACAAGAAAGCTCGCGCGCGAGTACGCCGATGTGTTCGTTCCGCTGGACGGTCTGTTCGCGGCGGCAAGTGTCGGCACGGCACCGACCGAGTTCGCCGCCGACGGTGTCCACCCGACCGCCAAAGGCGCGGAGTTTATCGCCGGGCACTATCTCGAGGCGTTCAAGAAGTTGGGTATTTGAGATGCCACTTCCAAAATATAGCGATATGTACCATGATGTGCTCAACGTTCTATCTGATGGCAAGATTCATGATTTTGGTAAGGTTGGCGATGAAGTCGCGGAACGACTTGGGCTGACAGAGCAGGAGCTTGCAATGACACATGAGGCTACGGGACAGAACATTTACCGCAACCGTGTTGCGTGGACAAAAACTTATCTTAGCAAAGCCGGGCTTATAGAGGTTCCGGTGCGTGGTACGGTGCGGATAACTCAGGAGGGGCTTCGTGTTTTAGCCGATAAAGAGGATATAACCAGCGATTTTTTAATGCGCTATCCAAGCTTCAGAGCGTTCAAGAAAAAATAGTTTTTAAGAAAGGAAAAATATGGAAAAATCGAAAGTTTATTTCACTGACATGAGAGTAGGCAGCGGAGATAATCTTCCGCTCAAGCTCAAAAGACTCATCAAGACCGCCGGAATCGGCGATATCGATATGGCTGACAAATTCGTCGCAATCAAGATTCATTTCGGCGAGCCGGGAAATCTGTCCTTCCTCCGTCCGAACTTCGCGAAGGCGGTCGCCGATGTCGTCAAGGAGCAGGGCGGAAAGCCTTTCCTCACCGACTGCAACACGCTCTACGTCGGTCGCCGGAAGAACGCGCTTGACCACCTCGACGCCGCCGCGGAGAACGGTTTCTCGCCCGCTTCGACCGGATGTCAGATCATAATCGCCGACGGACTGACCGGACGCGACGAGGTCTGGGTTCCCGTCGAGGGCGGCGAGCTCGTCAAGGAGGCAAAGATCGGACGCGCAATCATGGACGCCGATATCTTCATCTCGCTGAACCACTTCAAGGGTCACGAGTGCACCGGCTTCGGCGGAGCGCTCAAGAACATCGGAATGGGCTGCGGCTCGCGCGCCGGAAAGATGGAGCAGCACAACGGCGGCAAGACAGAGGTCGATCAGTCGAAATGCGTCGGATGTCGTCAGTGCGCGAAGCAGTGCGCTCACGGAGCGATCTCGTTCGGGACGAAAAAGGCGTTCATCGACAAGAACAAGTGCGTCGGCTGCGGACGCTGCATTCACGCCTGCCGTCTCGAGGCTATCTCGCAGTCGGCTGACAGCGCGAACGACGATCTCTGCAAGAAGATGGCTGAGTACTCCAAGGCGGTCGTCGACGGTCGCCCGCAGTTCCACATAAGCATCGTAAACCAGGTCTCGCCCTACTGCGACTGCCACCCCGAAAACGACGCGCCGATCATCCCCGATGTCGGAATGTTCGCGTCCTTTGACCCGGTAGCGCTCGATATGGCTTGCGCCGACGCCTGCAACGCCCAGCCCGCTTACGCCAACTCGGTGCTCGGCGACAATCTGAAGCACGAACACCGCCACGACGGAATTGTCGACACCGACGCCGACCGCTTCACCGCGACTTTTCCGACGACCGACTGGCGCGTCACACTCGAGCACGCCGAAAAGCTTGGCGTCGGAACGCGCGAATATGAACTCATCACTGTGAAATAATGGATATTTTCATCCTCGTTCTCGAGCTCATCGGGACTGCGGCGTTCGCGGTCTCGGGAGCTTTAGTCGGTATCGGAAAGCGGATGGACATCTTCGGCGTCTGCATCTTAGGGTTGACGACGGCGGTCGGCGGCGGGATAATCCGCGACATTGTGCTCGGAGTGACTCCGCCCGCGGCGTTTACCGATCCGGTCTACCTGATAATCGCGATAATCATCTCGCTGCTCTGCTTTGTCCCGGCGGTGCGGAGAAGATTTGATCCCGGGCACAGGTTCTTTGACCTGATGCTCTTTATCTCGGACTCAGCCGGGCTCGGAATCTTCACGGTCTGCGGCGCGGGAGTCGCGGTTGAGAGAGGCTTCGGCGGAAATTTCTTTCTTGTGCTCTTCGTCGCGGTGCTGACCGGAGTCGGAGGCGGAGTTTTGCGCGATATCTTCGCGGGCGACCGTCCGATGATATTTGTAAAGCATGTCTATGCCTGCGCGTCGCTCTGCGGAGCGGTTGTATTTGTGATCTGCCTCAATACCGTCGGGCAGAGCGTCGGAATGCTCGCCGGGTTTGCCGTGGTGACGGTCATGCGCGTCTTCGCGAGGAGATTCCGCTGGAGTCTTCCGAAGCCGAAGGACTGAATTTTTCTCCCTGCCCGGAAAAGGGCGGGGATTTTTCTTTTGTAGGAAGTTTATAAAAAGCGCCTGAGCGGTCATTGTTTTGCTCTTTGAGAATTTCGGGCTGTTTTCACAGCTCGGGAATAATTTCGGCATAACTCAATAACAACCGAAAAAAATCCGGAACAAACGGATATCGGCGAATTGATTTTGCCAAAACGCCGTTTCCACGGTGATTCTATTGTGAAAAAAGCTACATAATCACCTCCCGAAACGGGGGGTGAATTGTATATCTGGGAGATTTTCGTCAAACCCTGTTGACAGACGCAAAAAAAAGGAGTATAATACTTGCATCGGAACGAAAAAACAGTTCCGAAGGGCGACCGAAAATTTGTCGCCGATATCTCACAGGAGGTTTTTATCATGAAAAAGTCACTCAGAATCCTTGCTCTCGCTCTTGTCGCGATGATGGTCGCAACCGCTCTTGCCGGCTGCGGCGACGATCTATCCGGTAAGTTTATCTTCGGAGGCATCGGTCCGCTTACCGGAACCGCCTCGACCTATGGTCAGTCTGTCCGCAACGGCGCTCAGATCGCTGTCGATGAGATCAACGCCGCCGGCGGAATCAACGGCGTTCAGATCGCTCTCCTTTTCGAGGACGACGAGGCTGACGGAGCAAAGTCTGTTCCCGCATATGAGACCCTTATGGACAAGGGTATGAACGTTCTTATCGGCGCTGTCACCTCGGGCGCTTCGGTCGCTCTCAACGACGCGGTCGGCAAGGACGGAATCCTTCAGATCACCCCCTCGGCTTCTCAGCTCGAGGCGGCTAACCAGAACCCCAACGCTTTCCGCGTCTGCTTCACCGACCCGCTCCAGGGCGTCGCGATGGCTGACTACGCGTACAAAACTCTCGGCTACAAGAAGGCGGCTGTCATCCACAATCAGGACGACGATTACTCGAACGGTGTGTATAAGGCATTCGTCGAGGAGTTCGAAAAGCTCGGCGGCAAGATCTCCGAGGATGTTTCCTTCGCCAAGGACGCTTCGGACTTCAGCGCGCAGATGACCAAGATCGCCGCTTCCGACGCTGACTTCCTCTTCATGCCGATCTACGCTGAAAAGGCGGCTCAGATCATCATCACCGCTAACGAGAAGGGTGTCAACCTTCCGCTTCTGGGCAGCGACGGACTCGACGGCATCCTCGAGTACCTCACCGGCGACAACGCAAAGCTCTGCGAGGGACTCACCTACCTCACTCCTTTCGTCTCGACCGACTCGAACGAGAAGGTTCAGGCTTTCACCAAGACCTACACCGACAAGTATGGCAAAGCTCCCGACCAGTTCGCTGCTGACGCATACGACGCTGTCTATCTCGCCGCAAAGGCTGTCGAGAAGACCGGCTGCACCGACCCCAAGGCGCTTGACAACGCGGCTGCTGTCTCTGCGATGAACGGACTCGAGCTTGACGGACTCACCGGCAAAATGGTCTTCGACGCTACCGGCGAACCCAACAAGGGCGCTAAGGTCGCAAAGATCGTGAACGGCACCTACGTCGCTCAGTAAACGACATTAAATTTAACTTTGCTGCTTTCTCCGGCGGGCTTTTTCCGCCGGAGAAAAGCTGTTATCTGCGGTGATCGGAGCGGTTTCAACAGACGTGTTTGATAACCCTCCCGACTTGTCAATGAAAATGTGTATTTCATCACCATTTTCATACGCTGAAGCCGGGGAATCGAACATGTCCGATGATAAACCGAAGCTTGAAAACGCTTCGATCACTGTGGGTAACATCTCACTTGAAAGGATCGTTCGCTTATGCAAATGCTGATTTCCACGATTATAGACGGACTCAACCTCGGATCGGTCTACGCGCTCGTCGCGCTCGGCTATACGATGGTCTACGGCATCGCCAAGATGCTGAACTTCGCTCACGGCGACGTCATTATGGTCGGTATCTATTCGATCTTTGTCTGTCTCCAGATGAGCGCGCTCCCGGTCTGGGCGACTATGATCGTCTGCGTCCTCGTCTGCGCGCTGCTCGGCTTCACGGTCGAAAAACTGGCTTACAAGCCGCTGCGTGACTCGACTCCGCTCTCGGTGCTCATCACGGCTATCGGAGTTTCCTATCTCCTGCAAAACGTCGCGCTCCTCATCTTCAAGACCGACCGCAAATTCTTACAGAAGTTCATCGACCTCGGCAGCATAAAGCTCGGCGAGATAGAGATCCCTGCGATCTCGCTTGTCATCTGGGGAACGACCCTTGTCATAATGATAGCGCTCGATATCTTCATCAAGAAGACAAAGATGGGACGCGCGATGCTCGCCGTCTCGGAGGACAAAGGCGCGGCGCAGCTGATGGGCGTCAACGTCAACTCGACAATTTCGCTTACCTTCGTCATCGGCTCGGCGCTCGCGGGCGTCGCGGCAGTCCTTTACGCGGCTAAGTACAAGAACGTCGATCCATACACCGGCTCGGTTTTCGGAATCAAGGCTTTCGCGGCGGCGGTTTTCGGCGGAATCGGTTCAATCCCCGGCGCGCTGATCGGCGGATTCGCGCTCGGACTCATCGAGGCGCTGACAATCGGCTTCCTGCCTGACAATCTCACCCCGGCGTCGGACGGCGTCGCTTACGCGCTGC
>CAKSOR010000135.1 GCA_934477985.1 uncultured Eubacteriales bacterium | reverse complement strand
CTCTACATCCGTGCTCAGCGGATAAAGAAGCGCCGCCGCGCCGAGCGTGAGAGACGACGCCGCGAGCAGCTCCGCATGCAGGCGATGCAGCAGAACCGCGGCATGAATCCCCCGCCCTACTCGAATCCCCAGAACCGAGGGCAGAATTACTATCCGCCGCAGAATCAGAATCAGAATCAGAATCAGAATCAGAACAATCAGTGGAATAATTACAACAGATAAAGATAAGGAGGCTGTCGCTTTCGCGGCAGTCCCCTTTCCTTTAAGAATACACTGAACAATTCGGGGTTTCGCAGAAAAAAGTCTTGGATTTATGGGCTTTTTTCTGCGAAAACAACCTTAAATCAGTGTTTCCTTTAAAACCGCGAGGCAGGCAGCTTCGCGGTCTCTTTTTTGACAATAAAAGAAAACAGCACGGCAAGCCATGCTGTCTTCTGATGATTACAGGCGCTTCTTCGCGTCGTTAATCCGCTCGACGAGCTGATCGACGCCGATGTCGTTGTATCTGACCGGGAAGGTGACCTTCTCGTCGCCCGACGCGACCGTCATGAATGAGAGCTTCTTGAGATTCCCCCTGACGCGGGCCTCCTTTTCCTCGACCGACGCCGTGACGCTCTCGAGCGGGAACTCGTGCCTTGCGGTCTCAAGCGAGTCCTCGGTCAGATCGACGCTGTAGGTGTCGATCTCAAGCGTCTTCTTCGAGAAGAATACGTTGGTGCGGACAAACTTCTCGGAGCGCGGCTTCTGCGACTTGTCGAGACGACCGAACCTGTTGCCGTCGAAGATGAACTCGTCGAAGGTATTGTCGGGGGCGTTCTCGTGCGGGTAATTCTCAGCTGCCTTATCGCACTTGTCGGTGAAGTAGACGAGGTAGTTCGCGTCGCTCACACTCATGACCATTCCAAGCACGGCGAGCGCGAGTCCTACGACGAGGATCGGTATTCCGAGCATCCAGATCTCATACGCGTAATAGTCGATCAGGAATCCGGCAACGACAAGCACACCGCCGATGCCGATGAATGGTGTGAAGTTCTTGAAGTAGTTGAGGAGCTTCTTGTTTTTCATAATGTGTACGCCCTTTCATATTTGATATGAAAAGTATAACATATATTAACTGATTTGTCAATAGGTATTTTCAATTTTAACCAATTATTGCATAAAAATAAACCGACGGTTGTATATAAGCAACCATCGGTTTCGTTTGTTCTTCTCTATGGGTCTCATTACTGCGCCTCTTTGCGGCGGGGCACGTCTGAGCCGTAGACTATCTTCCTGATGCTGTCGGTCGAGAGAAAATACAGTCTCGCCAGTTCCTCGATCGAAACGCTCGATTGGTACTGCACGCGGATCGCGTGATTGCGCTCGGCGTACTTCTGCTTCGCGCCGCTGCGGATTCCCCACTCGGTCTTGTCTGACTTCGTCGGGATATATAAAAGCTCTCCGTCGATGTATTTCTGTATCTCCTCAATGAGTTCGCTCGGTAAAATATCCTTCGCGTTCTTGTAAGCCATTCTGCGCTCTCCTCTCGTTATGTTGAAGTTCCCGGGGGACTGTCGCCAGCCCCCGCGAGACGGCATAACTCGCGGATCGCTTCCTATTCAGATAGGAGTCGTGAAAGCGCTGAAAACCAGAAATCAGCGTTTCCCTGTCAATCCGGGGGTTAAGCCAAGATCACCTTGTAATTCGTCATTTTGACACCAGCTCCTTTCGTCGAATATTAGCAGTCCCGGTGCAGACTGCTCTTATATTATACATCATCTTCCGGAAAAAAGCAATAGAAAAAACAAATAAAAATAAAAATTCCTGAAAATATCGGGAATTGCTATTGACAATCAGCTGAACGTATGATATAATTGAATTACTCCGATACGCAGAAAGGAATCAGCAAAATGAACATACAGTCTCTCGCAAATGACATAATGTCGAACATAAAGAAGGTCATCTACGGCAAGGACGACAGGATAAAGCTCATTCTGACCGCGCTCCTCGCGGGCGGACACGTCCTGCTCGACGACATCCCCGGCACGGGCAAGACCTCGCTCGCAAGGGCTCTGGCGCTCTCGATCGGCGGCGACTCAAAGCGGATACAGTTCACGCCCGATCTCCTTCCGAGCGACATCACCGGCATCAACTTCTTCGACCTGAAGACCTCGGAATTCACCTTCCGCCGCGGTCCGGTCTTCTCGGACATCGTCATCGCTGACGAGATCAACCGCACGACTCCGCGCACACAGTCGGCGCTCCTCGAGGCGATGGAGGAGCGTCAGGTCTCGGTCGACGGCGTCACATACAAGCTCGACGAGCCCTTCTTCGTTATAGCTACCGAGAATCCGATCGAGTCGCAGGGCACTTTCCCGCTCCCCGAGGCGCAGATCGACAGATTCTTAATGAAGCTCTCGCTCGGCTACCCCGACAAAACCTCCGAGAAGGCTATCCTGACCGGTCACGCCGTGACAAGCCCGCTCTCCTCGCTTGGCGCTGTCTGTGAGCGCGAGGACATCGTGAAGGCGATGGCTGAGGTGCGGCTCGTGCATGTCAGCGAGAAGCTCGCCGACTACATCGTGAATATCATCACCGCGACCCGCGAGAGCGACCGTATCCGCCTCGGAGCGTCGCCCAGAGGTTCGCTGGCGCTCCTGCACGCCGCGCAAAGCTACGCCGCGATCGAGGGGCGCGACTACCTGCTCCCCGACGACGTGAAGGCTGTCGCGTCGCCAGTGCTCGGTCACAGGATAATCTCGCGCTCGCAGTCGACCGCGCGGATAAGCGACGCCAACGAGAATATAATCGACTACATCGTCGATCTCGTACCCGTGCCGGTGGAGTGAGATGCTCTTCATCGTAACGCTTTTAATGGTCGCCGCCGTATATTTCGTCCAGCGCGCGGTCTACAAAAAATACGCGTTCCGGAATATCGACTACAGGGTCAGCCTCGACCAGACCGAGGTCTCGGTCGGCGACGACCTCTATATGTACGAGGAGCTGACGAACGACAAGCCGCTCCCCGTGCCCTACATCAAGGTCTCGACGAATCTCCCGGTCGGACTCGCGTTCCGGCTCGCGAAGGTCGACGGCGGCAGAACCGGGGAATCCTTCGTCGGGAGTCTCGAGAGCATGTTCGTCCTGAAGGGCAGACAGCGGATAAGGCGCCGCTGGAGAGTCAACTGCAAGAAGCGCGGAATCTACTCGCTCGGCGATGTCACGCTCGTCTCGAACGACCTCATCGGCTTCGAGCCGATCTCGCTCGGGATTCACGTCGAAAAGCGCAAGGACACGACCGTGACGGTGCTTCCGAGCCCGGTCGACCTCGAGCGCGAGTTCTCGTCGGTGCAGTGCTATTCGGGCGATATACTCTCAAAGCGCAGCCTGTTGACCGACCCGATGCTCCGCCGCGGAGTGCGCGAATACACCGACTCCGACCCGATGAACCGGATAAACTGGAAGCAGACCGCCGCTCACGGCAGACTGATGGTCAACGTCGAGGAGTTCATGCAGAAGCTACAGTCGAACGTCATCCTCAACATGTGCTCGCAGATAATCGAGCGAAGCGACGACACGCCCGGAAATCCCGAGTTCATCGAGTACAACATAACCGTCGCGGCGTCGCTTTTAGAGCGCTTCGCGAACGACAACGTGCCGGTGCGGCTGATCGCCAACACCCCGCCCGAGACGCTGAACCCCGACTACATCGCCGGTAGCGACGAGGTCGGACGGCGGATAATGATGACCCCGCCGTTCGTCGGGAAGTTCGGAGTGCTCGACGCGATGCGCACTCTCGCGACGCTTGAGATGAAGTTCTCGATGCCGGTCGAAAAGCTCCTCGATTACGCCGTCGCGAATCCGCGCCTTTTCGCCGAGAACGGCAACATAATCTTCGTGACGGCGGTGCTCGACGGGCGGATGCTGGTCTTCCACGAGCAGATGAAGAAGCTCGGAATCGAGGTCATCTTCTACGTCACGACCTCAAACCGCGGCGTCACGCGGATTCCGGACGACATCAAGGTCTTCTGGCGCACCTGGTTCGATTCGTATAAGGTGGTGGGAACATGGTAAAACAGAACGTCTTCACCCGCGTCATTCAGGGGCTGAGACGCGCCGCTGACGACCCGGTCGACCGGCTCTGCGACATAATCGCCGCGGTCGGAGTCGGCGCGCTCGGAATCGCTATAACCGGCGGACTGAGCGTCTTCGCGTTCGGAATCGCCGACATTCCCGTGCTGACCTTCTTCATTCCGGCGGTCTGGTATCTGGTCGGCTACGTTTTGCAGTCGATAGTTCTGGCGGCGATCGGCAAGAAGCGCGCCGCCGACTACTCCTGGGAGGGCACGGCGAAATATTTCGTCTTCAGGCAGGCTCTGCCGGTGCTTTTCGTCTGCGTCGTCGGAATACTGCTGACCCGCCCGCTCTGGTTTGAGTATTACCGCGGGCTGATGCTCAAAGGTCGGCTGAGCTCGTTCGACGACTACTCATTGCAGCCCTTCGTGAGCGTCATCGCGTCCTTCGGAATGCTCGGGCTCGGCATCCGGAGCGCCTTCTTTCCGGGAAATCAGCTGATGTCGATACGGCGTGTGCTGACCTCGACCGGAGTCTGCGCGGCAGTTTTCGCGCTGCTGCTCGCCTCGAACGCCGGGACTCCGGGGACACTGATGGGAGTCTTCGTGCCGCTGTTCTCGCTCTGCTTCATCGTCTATATCGCCTGCTCGGCGATAATAATGAATCAGAGCGTCATAATGCGCAAATCGCTCGCCACGACTGTAGCGAAAATCGGTACGAACGCGCGGATATACGACATGAAGATGGTGCTCCTCTGGATTCTCGGAGCGGTCGCGGTCGGCGCCGCGGTCTTCCTCATCGTCAGCGGACTCTGGTACATATTGAAATTCATCTTCTTCTTAGGGCTCTGGACGGTGCTCAACTCCGACAAGAGCAACTATCACGAGAAACTCGACACAGCGGAGATTTCGACGGCGATCTTCGAGGGCAACGACTTCGCCGGACCGGCTGCGGTCATCGGAACGATAGTCACGATAGTCGCGGTCGTGCTGATGGTGATCTTCGCGCGCACAGGCGCTGTGCAGGCGCTCTTCTCGGCGATAAAGCAGTGGATCGAGTCGATAATCGGACTGATAATGGGTAAGGACACCTATGTCCCCGAGACCGAGATAAACTACCGCGACGAGGTCGGGACGCTGACCGTGCCTGAATCTGCGCGGAGAACTCAGCTCTGCACAAGAAGCGGAAAACCGACTCTCCGCGACTTCAGGGGAAGGCTCGAAAAGCTCCCCGAAGACGAGAGGCTGACCTACTCCTACGTCGTGATGATCGACCTTCTGCGCGAGCTGAACCCGGCGCTGACCCCGAATCTGACGCCCGACGAGCTCTCGCGAAAGATAAAGTCGACGACATCGGTAGAGAATATCGACGAGATAACGAAAGCGGTCGAGCTTGTGAGCTACGCCGAGCGTTCGCCAGCCGACGCCGGGAAGGCGCTCGGGGCAATGGTTTCGGTGATTGAGAAGCGATTGTCATAAAAACGAAAAGCATTCCTGAAAACGGAATGCTTTTTTGTATAAAACCTGAAAGTACGGCAAGAATATCCTCGTAAGGCTTCTAAGAAACGCTGATTTAAAATTATTCAGCTTATTCCTGAAGGAGGTAATCAAATTGAAGCAAATGATAAAACTCATACTCACCGCCGCGATGGTATTCACAGCGGCATGCCAGGTCGCCGCCGCGCCGGTCTCGCCGGGACTCCAGGTGATCGCGGCGCAGAACACAGTCAAAAAGACCGGAATCGCCGGCGCTGACCTGAACTTCACGGCTGAGGACTTCGCAAGCGGTCTCGGACTTGAGACGGTCTCGAAAATAACAGTGACCTCTCTCCCGCCGCGCGAGGTCGGAATACTCAAGCTCGGCGCGCTCGAGGTCTTCGAGGGACAGACGATAAGCAAAAAGAACCTCTCGGCGCTGAGATTCGTCCCGACCGTAAAGGGCGAGCTCGGGACGAGCTTCGGCTTCTGCGTCGGCGAGAGCGCGTTCACGACGAGATACGACTGCGAGGTCTTCGCGCTGTCGAGGGTGAACTCCGCCCCGGTCGCGACTCAGCCCGCGGCGCTGACCGGAGTCTATTCGGGAATAGAGCGCTTAGGTTCGGTGCGAGCCGACGACCCGGACGGCGACAGTGTGAGGTTTGAGATAGTCTCAAAGCCGTCTCACGGCAGTGTGAGGCTCAGCGACGCCTCGCTCGGCTACTATGTCTACACGCCCGACGCCGACTACAAGGGGCGCGACAGCTTCTCCCTGCGCGCCGTCGACCGCTACGGAGCGGCTTCTAACACGGTGAAGGTCTCGATGAAGGTCGAAAAGCCCGACGCGAAGGAGATTTTCGACGACATGGACGGGCACTGGGCAAACTCGGCGGTGATCGCCTGCGAGCGCGCCGGACTGATTGAGAGCGGCGGAAGCTTCGAGCCGGACTCGCCGATGGGACGCGCGGAATTCCTCGATTTCATGATGCGCGCGGCGGGCTATGAAGGCTTCAGCACGCGGAACACCGGCTTTTCTGACGACGCCGGGATTCCGGATGAGTATAAAGGCAGCGTGGCGCTCGCCGAAACGCTCGGGATAATCTCGGGTGTTGAGCGCGACGGAAAATTCTGCTTCTGCCCGAATAATCAGATAACGAGAGCCGAGGCGGCGGTCATAGTCGCTAAGCTCAGCGGAATAAGCGTTCCGGACAGTGTTCCGACATCGGTCGACGACAGCGTCCCGGTCTGGGCAAGAGCGTCGATGGAGGCTCTCCGTGTCGCCGGGGTGCTGCGCGGAAAAGCGGTCAATGGCGGAGTTTCGCTCGCGCCGTTTGATGTCGTGACGCGTGCAACGGCTGCCCAAATGGCAGCGGAGTGCCTCCGCGGGCAAAGTCAAGGT
>CAKSOR010000134.1 GCA_934477985.1 uncultured Eubacteriales bacterium | reverse complement strand
GGAGATACAGAGGAAATTCAGTGTGAGCTACGACAGCGCGAAGCGTGATCTGCGGATACTCGAGGAAAAGGGGTTGTTGAAGCGTACACACGGAGGAGCGATCGCTATCGGGGAGAGTCTGGAGACGCTTTCGCGTTCGCGGAACGAGCAGCCTGAGCGGGTTGAGATCGAGAGCTATGGGCTGTCGCTGATCGGCGAGGGCGAGTGTGTGTTCATTCCGCCGACCGCCGAGGGAAGATGGATGACCGAAAATCTGCCGGACAGGGGGATAACGGCGGTTGTCAACTCGCCGGAGCTCGCGGTGATATTGCCGCGTCGGCGGGTGAGATGCATTCTGATCGGCGGTGGGGTCAGCGAGCGGGGGATATGTGAAGGCGGCGACGCGGTCGAGGCGGTCAGGTCGATGCGGTTTGACAGGAGTTTCATTGTGACCGAGGGGATAAGCGCGGATTTCGGAGTGTCGGTGAAGGGCGTCGAGGAAGCGGCGTTTCTGCGCGGAGTGATGAAGGCGTCGAGAAAGGTTATCGGGCTTTTCCGAGGCGAGCGGATCGGAGTCGAGGCGTCGGTCAGGGTATGCGGCACTGAGGAGCTGAGTTGTGTGATAACCGATGGCAGGGCGGACACTTCTGAGCTTGGGAAGCTGCGCAAAGCGGTGAGTCTGGTGATCGCGGGCAGTGAGGATGAAGCCGGCGGCTCGGACTTAAGTTTTGTGTGAGTCCGGAACGCTCCGGGCATGCGCCCGGTGCGTTCCCGCTTGAGGTGCTGCCGCTGCCGCGCCGAAGGCGCGGTGTCCGCTGGGCGGCGCAGCCGCCCAGCGGACGGCGACCAGCCCCGAAGGGGCTGCCCATGTCGCGGGCGTGAGCCCGCGACATGGGCGGCAACGCGAAGCGTTGCCGGTCGCCCGCCGCGTCCGGCGGAGCCGGGCGCGGCGGCACGAGCGATCGCGTATGCTCCTGACGGCGGATGCCGGCAGGAGTCGGAGCGAAGCGACGAGCGTAATCCGGGCGCGTCAGCTCGCGATAAAAAAAACTTCCGCGGACAAAGTGCCCGTGGAACAGTCAGATGTAAAAGAAGTTCGCCAATGTCAAGTGATGTTGTTTCCAGTACGCATGGTGAGATAAGTCGCGAGTGAAAAAACTCCCGCGGGAAAGCTCCCACGGGAGTATGCTGCTCCGAACACGCGTTGTGTCGTGCTTTGTGCTTTCAGTCGTCGCTGCGGAAGAGGAAGAACTCGTTGCCCGCGAATTCGCTCGCCGTCACACTGTCGCTGTCATACGGCATCAGCGCGGTAGGACTCTTGCCGAACCGCCCGAGCTCGCCGCCCGAATACTGCAAGAATGTGTTTGACCTGAATACCGGCGCCCAGTGCTCGTCACCGAAACCGCAGTGGATCATCATATAGCGCGAGCAGATCAGGTTGTTGTCCTCGATGAGGTAATCCTCAGCCTCGTTGCGCGAGTCCCAGCCCTTGATGTGAGCCGCCGCGTCCTTGTCGGGTCGCTGGTTGCCCCAGCCGAATCCGGCGTTTCGCAGGATGTTGCCCTTTATCCGGATGTCGCGCATGAAACGCGATGCCTTAGGGTTGGTCGCCGCGCCGAGAAAATACTCGATGCTGTAGGTGCAGTACTCAATCAGATTGTCCGAATACTCGACGTCGATCATCTCGCAGTCGGAATCGCCGCCGGTCGAGAGCTGGTGCGTAGCCCCCGCGTCGTAGATCTGGTAGATCCAGCAGTGATCGACTCTGTAGCGCTCGCAGCCGCCGTAGATCTCGACTCCGTTGCCGAAACGGGTTGGCCTGCCATTTCTGTAAAACTGAATCGAGCCGCCGATCCATCCGATGACGCAGTTCTTCACGGTGAGATCCTTGACCGTGCCGCTGCCGATTCCGTGCGAGCCGCCGTACATCACGCAGAGATCGTCGATTGTGACGCCGTCGCCGCGGATATTGATGACATTCCCGCGGGTGAGAAACTCGATCTCGCTGAAGCGTTCAGCCGGGTTTTCGTCGGAGCGCAGATAGACTCTGCCGCCGTCGTCGTTGTGGAAGCTCTCGCGTCCGAGGTCGTGGAAGAATGTCAGGTCGTCGAAGGAAGCGAGGTCATCGAATTTCGCGAAGGGTTTTCCGGTGGCGTGGTCGACGACGCTGCCGTCGGGCTCGAAGCGCTGAGTTATCTTGATTCCGCACTTTACGCCGTCGAAGACGATTCCGCCGCAGTCGTCGGTGAGTTTGCGGCTGTAGCGCCAGACTCCGGGGATTATTTCGCGCCAGTGACCGGTCTTTGCGCCGTCGAGCGGAGAGCCGTAGATACGCGGTTTGTCGCCGCTTCCGTAGGACGAGTAGGTGACGCCGGAGCGCGCGTTTATCCTGCCGCGCCAGATTCCGCCGCGTTCAAAGAGCACTTCAGAGCCAGCGGTCAGATCAAGCTGATCGAGCGCAGTGAGTGTTTTGATTGGAGCGGACGGTGAACGGCCGTCGTTGGAGTCATTTCCGCGAGGTGAAACGTAGAAGAGAGTGTGTTCAGCGGAGGGCTCGTGATTGGTCGCGAGGATTGATCTGCGGAGTTCGTGAGTCTGCTCATAGAGTTGATCGAGCAGAGCGGTTGGCGGTGTCATCAGCATGAGTTATACCCCTTTTCTTTAGTGGATCGTGTTGACATATTAAATATAACACATTTTGAGACAAAATGCAAGAGCTTTCGCAAATTTTTTAAAAAAATAACGAAAAAAATGTGAGATTGCGATGAAAAGGGTCAGATTTCGCGCTGCGACGCTAAGTGTCACGGCGGTTGCCGCGCCTGCGGCGCGGCGCGCAGGCGGGAGCTCCGCTCCCGTCCGCCTCGCTGCCCGCGAGGCGGATGGCGCACGGAGTGCGCCACCTGCGCAGGGCTCGCGGCTCAGCCGCGAGCCCTGCCGCCCGCACCCGGCATGCGCCGGGCGCGGGCGCTGAAGCGCTTTCCTCAATACATTCCCCAAAACGAATCGCGGTCGGCAGTAAACCGCGGAAAGGAATTCATAAATGAAAGAACCGCTCTACCGCGCGCTTGCCGCCGAGCTCCGCCGCGAGATCCGCTCCGGAAACCTCCGCTCGGGCGATAAACTTCCATCAAAGCGCGCACTCGCCGAGGAGAAAAAACTCTCGATAATGACCGTCACCGGCGCCCTCCAATTGCTCGAGGCTGAAGGTTGCATACGCGCTGAGGAACGCCGCGGATATTTCGTCGCCGACGGAATAAAGATCGACTACTCGCCCGACCCCGAGCCTGAATCCCAAAACACCTCCTGCCGCTTTGATTTCAGATCCTCGAACACCGCCGTCGAGGGCTTCCCGTTCTACACCTGGGCAAAGCTCATGCGCGAAACCCTATCCGAAAAGGACGTCCGTCTCCTCTCGGCGATCGATCCTAAAGGCGTCCGCGAGCTCCGCACCGAGATCGCCCGCCAGCTGAGACTCCTCCGCGGAATCGCCTGCGAACCACGCCAGGTCATCATCGGCGCAGGAACCGAATACCTCATCGGTCTCCTCTACCAGCTCCTCGGTAAACGCAACTACGCCTTCGAGAGCCCCGGCTACACAAAAGCCGCCAAAATCTACTCTCACCTTGGCGCGAATCTCTCTTTCCTCCCGACCGACAGCCAGGGAATAAGCGTCGACATACTCCGGCAAAACGCGGACATCGACGTCGTCCAGGTCACACCCTCCCACAGCTTTCCGCTCGGAATCGTCACCTCTCCCGAAAGGCGGCGCGAACTCATCGCCTGGGTCGGCGAACAGGATGGACACTACATAATCGAGGATGACTTCGACAGCGAGTTCAGATACAGCGGCGGCAGCTTCCCGAGCCTTTTCAGCCTCGATCACAGCGATCGCGTCATCTACATGAACACCTTCACGCGAACCCTCGCGCCCTCGATGCGTATCGGCTACATGGTTCTCCCGCCGACACTCCTGAGACTGTTTGAACGCGATTTTCTCTTCTACTCGTCGACCGTCCCCGCGCTCGAGCAGTATGTGCTCGCGAGATTCATCGCCGACGGCTCGTTTGAACGACACCTGTCGAGAATGCGCAAGATCTATCGCCGCAGACGCGATATACTGATCGAGGAGCTCGCTGGGTTCGGCGACCATATCGAGGTGCTTGGCGTCGAGGCGGGAGTGCATATTCTTGTCGCGTTGAAGGGCGGGCTCACCGAACGCGGAGTGCTCGACTACGCCGCGTCGCGAGGGATCGTGCTTGCGGGAATCGGCGATTACCTTCCGTCCGAAAAGGCGCGCGGACAGTTCGGCGACGCGGTTGTCGTGAATTTCTCCGGAGTCGCGGAGGACGGCATCCGCGAAGCCGTCTCGATCATGTACGAGGGGTTCAGGGAGTTCATGGATCGCGGACAAAGCGTGTGACGGCAGCAATCCGGCGGTCTCATCACAAACCGTTCGTCTGATGCCAGTGAGCCCACGCGGAAAGCGCGCATTGGCACAGTGATGTGCGGTTCTCTGGTCAGCGAACGTTCCCGGTAGGCGCGGCGCGATCCGTGAAGTGATTCGCCGGAGCGCTGACCCGCGGCATGTCGCCGGAGACAGAACTGACTCCGACACGAGCGACAGCCGAATCAGGATGGATTCGCGCGCGGGAATACTTCACGTCAGCGCCGCGCGTAATCGCCCGGTCAGCGCTGGGAAAACAAAAGATCCGCGACGTGCCCCATTATGTTTGGCTGCCCACGCGACGCTGTGCAGGGCGTGTCCGTACGGGGGAAAGCGCCGGAACAATCGCAGCGTTTGACTGCGCAATTTGTTTCCGACTTCAGGAGGACTCCTGATCGCGTCTCAATCATCCTTCCGGACGCCGGCACTTGAAACGCGCTCCGAATGCCGGTTCGATCTGTGAACAGGCTGCGTTTTGGAAAACAGCGCGGGCATTGTCAGTGCCGGCGGCGGGCGTGAGTGTCATTGCCGCCGTTATTCCCGGCTTGACTTCCGGCGCTCCGACGGTCGTACAGGTCTCTGTTTTGCGCTTCACGGGACATCGCGCTGTCCGCACGCGAAAATTTTCGCGGAAAATTCCGATTTCCACCCAATGAAACCCGCAATCCGAGCACTTTATCGATGAAAGGAAGTTGATGACAATGGACAAAATGATTCTCGCCGATTATGTCGACCGCGTCTACGGCTGGTCGGTCAGTCACACATTCTCCTGCGACGAGGCGGACGAGCTTTCCCAGGAGATCCTGCTCACCGCGCTCAGAAAGCTGCCCGGGCTTCGCGACGACAGCCGCTTTGAGCCCTGGCTGTGGTCGATCGCGAAGAACACCGAGCGATCTTTCAGGCGCTCGCGAGGGATGACACGTTCGCTCGTCTCGATCGACTTGATTCCCGAGATGCCCGACGAGCCGGACGATTCCGCGGAGGTCGAGGAGACTGAGTCGCAGCTCAGGCTCAGCATTTCGCGGCTTTCGGCGCTCTATCGCGAGATCATCATCCTCTATTATTACGACGGACTTTCGACGAAAAACATCTCCGAACGTCTCGGGATTCCCGAGGGCACAGTCACCTGGCGGCTCTCCGAGGCGCGTCGGAAACTCAAAAAGGAGTGCGAGGATATGGAGATAACAGCTTTACGCCCGGTAAAAATGCGGCTTGACATCTACGGCAGCGGAAATTTCCCGATAGGCGCTGTAATGCCGAACGAATTCATCGACGACGCCCTCAGCCAGAACATCCTCTGGCAGGCATACGAGCAGCCGCTCAGCGTCGAGGAGCTTTCAGCAAGGTGCGGAGTGCCGGCGTTCTACATCGAGGACAGTCTTGCGAACCTGAAGAAGCGTGGCGCGGTCATCGAGCCGTCTCGCGGAAAATTCCTGACAGATTTTGCTATCATGTCGGATAAGCATGGGATCTGGATCGAGGAAAACGCTCCGAAGGCGGTCGAGCCGTTCGCGGATGATGTGTTTGAGGCGCTGACGCGACTGTGTGATGACATGAAGGCGGTCGGGCACTACCGCGCGGACAAGAGCGAGCTCGAGCTGACCTATCTGTACGGCGTGATGGCGTTCAGCCACCTGAGCGCGAGGTACTGCAAGCTGCCTTACCCCGGGATACCAAACAGCTACGACGGCAACAACTGGCGCTACATCGGTCACACTGAGAAGGAGCATCCGGTGCGGTCTTTGGGCTGCCAGAACAACTCGAATCAAGGCAGCCGCGGGCATTATTCAGGGAGTCAGTACAATTTCGCGGGGTTCGCGTGGCGGCGGATGATCACAGACTCAGAGCTGAACGTCTGCGAGGATCTGCTGAGTGGTTCGACCGAGGACAAGCTGAATTTCGCGAATTGTGTCCGTGATGGATTTGTTTCGGACGATGGACGGCAGAGGTCGCTGATCCCGGCGTTCAGTGGGAGCGAGTACGAGGGATTCTGTAATTTTGCCGAGAAGGAGTTCAGCGGGCTTGTACCGGCTTGGGATGGAATGATAGTTGAGCTCGCGGCGGGGTACGCGAAGCTTTTCCCGAAGCATCTTGCCGACGACGCGGCGCGGTTATCGCGGTATTTCTGGTTTTCGATGTTCGCGGAGGTTTGCCGGAAGTGGCAGGAGAGCGGGCGGCTTGCGCGTCCGGCGGCTGGGAGTTACTGCGATGTGATGATTGAGCGGATTTGACAGATGTTCGGTGCTCGCAAGGCTCGGCGGGGGAAAAGTGGAGCGTCAGAATCATGCCCGCCGGCGCGGCTATGCCGCGCCGGCGGATCGAGCGGGACGCGCAGCGTCCCGCTCGACGCAGGTGGCGCGCGCAGCGCGCCATCGACCTCGCGTCGGGAGCGAGCCATAGGCGAGTGAATCGGGCGCGCGAGGTCGACGGGCACGGAGTGCCCGCCTGCGCCGCGCGAGCGGAGCGAGCGCGGGTGGGAGTGCAGGGGGCGTCAGCCTCCTGCGCGCGGGCGGAGCCCGCGTCCC
>CAKSOR010000133.1 GCA_934477985.1 uncultured Eubacteriales bacterium | reverse complement strand
ACAATATTAGCGCCGGAAGCTGCTTTGTCATCCATCCCGAGGAGTTCACGACCTACCGCGCGGACGATTCAGAGCCATGGTATTACATCTGGCTCGGGCTGACCGGCGGGCTCGCGCATCGCTTCGGCGAGTTCGGCGACGTCATCGGCATCGCCAACCCATCGCTTTTCATGTCGCTGCCCGACTGCCGCGGCATCGAGATCGGACGCGAGGAATATCTCGCCGGAAAGGCTTTCATGCTCTTGTCGGCTCTGAGTGCCGTCGCCGGGCAAAGCGATCGCCGGCGGCGTTCGCGCGAGTACGCCGACCGCACAGCGAACTACATAAATCAGCGCTACAGCGAGCACATTTCGGTCGCTCAGCTCGCCGACAGCCTGCACCTCGACCGGCGGTACTTCACAACGATGTTCAGGGCGGAGTACGGAATCAGCGTCAAGGAGTATATTACAAAAATAAAGCTCGAGAACGCGAAACGGCTGCTCAGTGCTGGCTTCAGCGTCACGAAAACCGCCGAGATGACCGGTTACGCCGATGTCTTCAACTTCTCGAAGATGTACAAGAAGCATTTCGGCGAGTCGCCGTCGGGGCGGAGCAGACAAAAGGACTGACATATTGTCAGCCCTCAGTCCTCGGTTATTATTTTGTCCACGTCGTCGCGTCGGCAGACGATGAACGGCGCTTTTATGCCGAACTTGCTTTTGTCGCAGAGAAAATATTTCTTCGCCGACCTTTCGAGCAGTACGCGCAGAAGATTTGATTCCTGCTCGAGACAGCCGGTTATGATGTCGTTCGCAAATCCGGTTGATGAGAAGAACATCATATCGAAATTGACCTTCAACGCGGAGAGCACCGCGTCGTCTCCGGCTATCGCGTTTGATCGCGGGATCACGCGACCGCCGAGAATCCTTGTCTCGATTCCGGCATCGCTGAGAATCGACGCGACGTTCAGTCCGTTCGTGAAGACCGTCAGCCCGACAGAACCGGCGAGTGATCTTGCCAGCTCAAGGCAGGTCGACGTCGCGTCGAGAAATATCGTGCTGCCTGTCTTCGCGAGCTTTGCCGCCTTTTTTCCGATGACAACCTTCGCGGCGTGATTCTTTGCCATCCTCGACCTGATCGGCACCCCGCCGATGTTCTCAATGAGCTCCGCGCCGCCGTGACGGCGGACGATCAGCCCGGCGCGCTCGAGGTCGGCGAGATCGCGCCGGATTGTCGATTGGCTTATGAAGGTTCTTTTCGACAGATAGTCGACCGACGCGTAGCCGACATCGGAGATCAGCCGGTAGAGCTCATCCTGGCGCTCGGGCTTTGTGCAGATCATCTGATTCCGTGCTTTTTGAGGATCTCCATCACGGTCGCCGGGTGGTTGGTCGTGATGAGCTCTCCGCCGTTCTGATAGCCGCGGAGAATCTGATCCTCGGTGACAGCGCCCGCGCCGACCCACGGGTGCAGACCCTTCGCTTTGACCTCGTCGTACTGCGATTTGTCGCAGATCGGTTCGGAGTGCCAGTTCGCCTTGCCGTTCTCGTCGTAGGTGACGTTGAACATGCATATGCAGTAGAGGACATCGGTCGCGGTCGTGTTGCCCATGATTCTGTAGGGATAGTAGCCGTGCAGTCGGTATTTGTGCCCATAGGTCTTGTCGATCCAGAGCAGAAGATCGCCCTCGAAGCTGTTTATGCAGAGCCGGTCAGAAAGACCGTATTCCTCGAAGAGCGCGATTGTCTTTCTGGCGCTTTCAAGCGCGAACGCCTCGCCCTTGTCGTGAATGTAGTCCTTGAACTCGAAGTTGAACTGCATCTTCTTGTCGCGCTTTGTGAGCTCTAAGAATTCGCGGAAGGTCGGGATGCGAGTGCCCTTGAATTTCGGGTCGGTCTTTATACCGAAATCGAGCTTTTTGAGCTCCTCGAGCGTCATGTCGGAGACGAGACCGTGACCGTCGGACGTGCGGTCGACGGCGGCGTCGTGGATGACGACGATCTCGCCGTCCTTTGTCATTCTGAGATCGAGCTCGATCATGTCGACGCCGAGCTCATAGGCGCTCTCGAACGCGGGCATGGTGTTTTCCGGGAAGCCTTCGACGTTTCCGCGGTGCGCGGCTACTTCCATCATTGTTTTTACCTCGTATTATTTGAATTTTTCAAGGAGTTTTTCAAGTCCGGCTTCGAACGCGGGGATCAAAGATGCCATATCGGACGCCCAGCCTGACTTGTTTCTTTGGAGCATTGCTCTGAATTCCATACACAGCGAACCGTCAATTGAGTCGGTGAAGACTCGTCCGAAATCGTAGGAGATTGAGCCTTTGATTATGTCGTATATCTTCGCGGCGTTGTCGTCAGAGGAATATTTGACCTTCAGAGCGATTTCGAAGAGTGCGGGGGAGACGGTCTTGTAACCTTCAGCGCTGAGAAGCTCCATGACCGCCGAGGACATGTCTGGGTCTTTCGCGTCCTTAGGAATTCCGTAGAGCGAGTAGGGGAAGGAGGTTATTGTTATGTAATTCTCCTGATTTTCATCGTACTTTGGCACGGGGAGAATTCCGTAGTCGAATTTGACGTCGCGCAGCTTTGACGCCGCGAACGCGAGTTCATGAGGCGAGAAGAGAATGCGTCCCTCTTTGAAATTGTCGTTAGGCTCAGTTCCCTCGACCGAGACATATCCGTCGTCGGTATCGAAAAGGAACGAACGGAGCTTTTCGTACAGATCAACCGCCTTTTCGCTCGAAAGATCCTTTGACGCGACCGGAAGTCCGTCAGAATCAATGTCGGTGACGCGGAGACCGGCGGCGTGATAGAATGGGTCGAGGTAGACATTGTAGACCTCGCAGCCTATGCGGTCGGCGGAAGATTTCAAACCGTCGCCGTTGAGGTCGGAATATACCCCGGTCGACATCTCAATCATCTTGTCGAGAGTCCATTTGCCGGAGAGCGCGAGCTCGTATGGGTCTTCGAGCTTGAAGTCCTCGAGAATCTGCTTGTTGAAGAACATTCCATACATGTAGTAGAGCAGAGAGGTAGCTATATCGCCAGACGCAACATAAAGATTTCCGTTTATCGTCGCCTGCTTGAGAAGGCTGTCCGACCACCAGGGCTTTGAGAAATCGAGATACTTCGTGTCGTTCAGCTCGTAGAGATAACCATCTGCTCCGAGCGACGCGACCGCCATGCTGTAGCCCGCGACTATATCGTAAGCGCCGTCGCCCGCTAAAATGCTGGTCGAGACGTTCTGAGCGAACTCCTTACGTCCGCCCCACGCGCCAGGACCTTCAATGAATTCAAAGTTTACTCCGAGTCTTTCGGAGACAGTCTGATTGCGCTTGTAAACCGCGTCGTCGATGATGTCTCCGGTCGCTTCCTCAACATTGAACTCCGCGAAAGAAAGGTCGTTACGGACATAGAAAGTCACGGTCTTTCCGTCGTATCTGAGATCAGTCGGAACTGAGTCGGTCAGTTCATTGGAAGTTTCTTCCAATTCGGGGGGGGGAACGCTGTCCGCTGTCGTGTCGGACGGGGACGATGAGTCGCCGCAGGCTGCCAGGGTAGTGCAGAGCGACGTCGCGGCAAGCATCGCCGCGAGAGTGCGAAGTTGCTTTTTCATTTTGAAAACTCCTTGAATTTATAAATTTTCATCCTAATTATAACATAATTCCGGCGAAATGTCAACCCTTGGCGGCGAAATTGCTCAAATGAGCACAAACGCGCAAGGTTCGTGACGTTGCCCGGCGAAAAAAGCGGAAAGCACTTGACAAATACCGTATTTTATGCTATAATCAAATCACAAATTTATATCCGAAAGGAAACAGCCATGAAAGAAATAATGAAATCCCAGCCCTTCACCGTGAGGGTCTGGACGACCGACATCGGATTCCGCCGAGACGGCGATGTCTTCGTCAACGACCAGTACAAGCTCGAGGTCAGCGTCAGCCTCGAGAACTTTATCGGCACTTCGGCGACAAAGCAGGTCAACACGATCACAAACCGCGGCGAACAGGATGTCGTGCTGTCAGGCTTCTCGTCGGCGGCGATAAAGACCGCGCGGGGACTTGTCGGTGTCGACCGCAGCCGCTGGATGTCCGAGGGGCAGTGGAACTTCTTCACGCCGCTCGAGTGCGGACTGATACCGGTTTCAGACCATCCGTGGGAGCGCGAGACCTATGCGATCTCCTCGGTCGGAAGCTGGTCGACCGGCGTGTTCTATCCGCTGACGGTTGTTCTCGGCGAGGACGGTTTTGCCTACTACATGGAGCTCGAGGGCGCGCACAACTGGCAGCTCACGCACTCGGTCACGAGATCGACCGAGTCTCCGCTCTACGAGCTCGAGGGCACGTCGGCGCACGAGGAGAACGGCGGCTGGACTTATGTCCTGAAGCCGGGCGAGAGCTACACGACTCAGCCGGCGGTTTTCGGACGCGTCAATGGAGGGTTCGAGGAGGTCTGCGCCGATCTCGTCGCCTACAAGCGCGCGACGAGCCTCACGCGCTTTGAGAACGACACGATTCCGGTCGTCTTCAACGACTATATGAACTGTCTCTGGGGTCAGCCGAGCGACAAGAAGCTGATTCCGCTGATCGACGCCGCGGCGAAGGCGGGATGCGAATATTTCTGCATAGATGCCGGATGGCACAAGAACGCGAGAAACGCCGAGGGCTGGAGCGGTTCGTCGGGCGACTGGATCGTCGCGAACGAGAAGTTCGGAGAGGGCGGACTCGCCGGAATTTTCGCGCACATGAAGGAGAAGGGACTCCGCCCGGGCGTCTGGTTTGAGTTCGATACGGTCAACGCGAGCGCGGCGGCGCACGATCTCGGTGATGACGAGAACGGCGAGAAGTGCCTGCTCTCGCGCTACGGAAAGGAATTCCCGCGCGCGTTCTTCAATTTCAGAAACAAAAAGGTTCGCGCTCACCTGCGCTCGAGAGTCGCCGAGCTCTACGGAATGGGCGTCAGATACATAAAGAACGACTACAATCAGACGACCGGAATCGGCTGTGACAGCGAAGGTAATTCGCCAGCCGAGGGGCTTGTGCGCAACTACGAGGCGTTTGTCTCGTTCATCGACGAGCTGCGCGAGGAATTCACCGACCTTGTGATCGAGAACTGCGGAAGCGGCGCGTGCCGTGCCGACCACGGAACGCTGAAGCACTTCCATCTCCAGTCGACGAGCGATCAGGAGCATTATTACAATTACCCGTCGATAATCATCGGCTCGGCGGCTCATTACGCGCCCGAAAAGGCGGGAATCTGGTCGTATCCGATGCCGATTTACTATGATGAGCAGAAGAACGCGGAGTTCGGAGACGAGTGGAGAGCGCGCTTTGCCGACGGTGAGCAGACGATCTTCAACATGGTGAACGGCATGTGCGGCGCGCTCTACCAGTCCGGACACATTGAGCACGCCGACGGGAAGAATTTCGCGCTTGTCGCCGAGGGAATCGCGGCGTACAAGTCTATGCGCGGCGACATCATCAGATCGCATCCGATCTTCCCGACCGGAACGCTCCGTATCGGCGAGGAGAAGAACGCGGCGTTCGGACTCGAAAATCCCGACAGGACGCGTGCGTATCTCGCTGTCTGGCGTATCGGAACTGACGATGAGATCGTGAAGATTGATCTCTCAAAGTACGGATATAAGTCGGCGAAAGCGTTCTATCCGGCGTCTGGCGAGTGCGGGATTGAGGATGGGATTCTGACCGTTAAACTTCCCGAAAAATATTCGGCGAGAATGATATTGCTTGAGAAATAAACACGACGCCTCCGGAGCTTTCCGGAGGCGCTTTGTTTATCTGATCCCGAAAATATCGCCGTCGCAGACGATCAGCGGGTATTCGGCGAGCGGAAGATCCTTTATGATGATCTCAAATTCGTCTTTCGTGACCTTTTCCGGCTTGAAGACCCCGCCCTTCAGCGGGTCGATGACGACCGGGTCGGAGATCGGCTTTTCGTGACTGAATCTTCCGAGCTTCGCGGTCACGTCGGTCGTGAAATAATCGGTTCTGACCTTTTCTATGTTGGTTGGCAGCCAGTAGATATACATCGGGCGACCGTTACGGTTCAGGATGAACCTTTGTATCGCGAGAGCTTCGAGCGTGTGCTCGCTCTGTGTGTGCGGGTTTCCGATGTCGATTGTGAAGAGTCCGGACGCGTTTTCAAGCTCGCCTGACAGCAGCGTGCAGAGGTTCGAATAGGCGTAATACGACTCTTTCGGCTCATAGGTGATACCACGGAGGATTCCGTCAGCCGCCGGTCGCTTAGCCTCGTAGGTCGCGGTCTTATAGACTTTTTCCCACATATCGACCGTCTGGAAGAGCGAAGTCGCCTTAATGCCGATCATCCGGTCAGCCATGTAACGGCGGAGAATCCAGACCGCCTGCTGGGTTTCGGTCGCGTTGCCATCCTTGGGCTTTAAATGGTGTCCGTCGGGATACCATGACGCGTGACCGCACTCGCCGTTCAGCAGCTCGCAGTTTTTGTGACCGGTCTCGTCAAGCAGCCAGCGGATCGCCGGTACGCGCTCGTTGTTCTGCTTCTCGGGAATCTTCGCGTAGGAGTGATAGTTGTAGAAATCGAGCTCACCGGGGCGGAGGTTCTCAAATAACTCGCTGAGGTATTTCAAGACGCTGTTCGATGTGCATGTTCCGATTTTAGCGGCGGGGTCGACGCTTTTTATGACTTCACCAGTTATTGATATGAACCTCGCGAGCTCCTTTCCGTTCGGTTCGGACGGGTACCAGAAGCACTTGATGTCGCACTCGTTCCAGATCTCGTAGTAGCTTACTTTACCCTTGTAGCGCTTCGCGACTTCGCGGACGAAATTCTTCCAGGCCTCAAGACACTCGTCGCCGTAGTAGAGCGGAACGCAGCCGACCGCGGTCTCGTTCGGCATGTCGTCCATATAGAGAGGGTTTCCGAAGCTGACATCGAGCCAGGGCTGAATTCCGCGCCTGAGCAGATTG
>CAKSOR010000132.1 GCA_934477985.1 uncultured Eubacteriales bacterium | reverse complement strand
GAATACCTCTCCGACGACTGGTTCGACTGCATCAAGACTTGCGTCGACGAGGGCAAGAAGACCGGTATGGAATCCTGGAGCTACGATGAAGACGGCTGGCCGAGCGGTTTCGGCGGCGGAATAGTCTCGGGTATGGGCGACCGCTATCACGTCCGCTGGCTTGTATTCAAGCCCTACGAGGCGACGACTCCCGACGGCACCGTCCTCGGCTTCTACGGAATCTCCGACAAGAACTGCCGCTACCTCGGCGAGAAGATCAGAGTCTCCAAGGCAAGGCTCAAGCCCGGCGAAACGCTCTGGTACGTCTCCCACGACAAGAACGTGAACTACGTCGACATCCTCAGCCCGACGGTTGTCCGCGCCTTCCTCAAGTGTACATACGACGTCTACGCCGAGAAGCTCGGAAACGATTTCGGCGGCGCGACAATGCCGGGATTCTTCACCGACGAGCCTCAGTTCGCGCGCTGCAAGACGCCCTGGTCGTACGTCCTCCCCAGGGAGTTTGAGAAGGACTCAGGCTACAATCCGATTCCCTACCTCCCGCTGCTCTTCATCGAGCGCGAGGGCTATGAGAAGTTCCGCTTCGACTTCTGGCGCACGGTCAGCCGCCTCTACACCGAGTCCTTCGGCAAGCAGATCTACGACTGGTGCGAGGAGCACAACTGCAAGTTCACCGGACACGCGATGATGGAGGACAACCTCTACTGCCAGATGGCGTGCACCGCGGGCGTAATGCCGCTCTACGAGTACATGCACATCCCCGGAATGGACTGGCTCGGACGCAATATCTCCTCCCCGCTCATCCCCAAACAGGTCGGCTCGGCGGCAAAGCAGCTCGGCAAGAAGCACGCCCTCTCCGAGACCTACGCCTGCTGCGGCTGGGACGTCAGCTTCGAGGAGCTCAAGTGGATCGCCGAGTGGCAGTATGTCAACGGAATCAACTTCATGTGCCAGCACCTCGAGGGCTACTCGATCCGCGGTCTGCGCAAGCGCGACTACCCGGTCTGCATGTTCTACCAGTCGCCCTGGTGGAACGACTACAAGGCGTTCAACGACTACTTCGCGCGCCTTGGCAAGCTGATAGCCGACTCCGACGAGGAGGCTGACGTGCTGCTCATCCACCCGATGCACACCGGCTACATCGCCTACAACGGCTCGAACTGCGCCGAAATCCAGAAGTACGACGCGAAGTTAAACGAGGCTCTGCGTATCCTCTCGGGCAACCACATCGGCTATCACCTCGGAGACGAGGTCATCATGCGCTCTCACGGCTCGGTCGAGGGCGACGCGCTTAAGGTCGGGCTCTGCAAGTACCACACGGTCATCCTCCCCGCTATGAAGACGCTCGACAAGTCGACCTTCGGGCTCTTAAAGAAGTTCAAAGAGAACGGCGGAAAGATTCTCGCGTTCGGCGAAAAGCCGACTCTCGTAGAGGGCGAAAACTCGTCTGAGCTCGCTGAATTCATGTCCGACATCGAAACTCTCCCGGTAAGCGACGGCGAACTCCTCACTTACGCTCTCGTGAACCACGGTCTCAAGACCATCACCGTCTCGGACAAGAACGGCGAAATCGGCTCGATTCACTGCCGCGTAAACCTCCTCGACAACGGCAAGGCGTTCTTCTTCCAGAACCAGGACCGCGAACACCCATACGACGCGAAGATAGTCCTCGACTCGGACGACGACGCCGTCTCGCTCGACCTCGTCACAATGGAAGTCCGCAAGCTCGACACAGTAAAGCAGGACGGCAAAACGGTCGTCTACCTCCACTTCGAGCCGATGCAGTCATATACCATCCTCTCCGGCACCGACCTGCCCGAGGCAAAGAGCGTCAAGAAACCGATGCTCACCCTCCCGCTCGGTCGCGAATGGCACTACGACGGCGGCGACGACAACGCCCTCACCCTCGACACCGCGCAGTATATCCTGGGCGACGGAACCGAGTACTCCGAGCCGCGCAATATCCTCGATATAATGGAGAAGCTGCTCGCAGAGCGCGTGAACGACAAAATCAGGCTCCGCTTCACCTTCGAGATCGACGAGAACGCTCACGTCCAGGATATGCGCTCGTTCAGACTCATCTCTGAGCTCACAGACGAGTTCACAATCACGGTCAACGGCATGCCGGTCAAGTGGGACGGCAGATCCTGGTGGCTCGACAAGAGCTTCAGGTCGATCGACATCCGCAGCTTCGTGAAGCCGGGTCTCAACGAGATCATCGTCGACGGCGCGTTCGCACAGCGCCAGAAGGTCTACGACGTCCTCTTCGGCGAGAACGTCCTCGAGACCGAGCGCAATAAGCTCACCTACGACACCGAGCTCGAGAGCTTCTACCTCGTCGGAGACTTCAGCGTTTACTCGAAGTCGGGATATACCGAGGGCGCGAGACGCGCGCTCTTCACCGACGGCGGATTCTGTATCACCGACCGCAATACCGCGTTCAAGGGCGGCGACATCGTCCCGCAGGGCTACGCGTTCTTCGCCGGAAAGATAAAGCTCGCTCAGACCGTGAAGATAAAGAAGTCCTACGGCAAGCGGATCGCTGTCAGAATCCCGAAGCCCTACGCGGCGCTCGCGAAGGTCTACGTAGACGATAAGTTCGTGAAGACCCTGCTCTGGTCGGATTATGAAGCCGATATAAGCGACTACGTAAAGCCGGGTAATGACGCGAAGATCACAATAGAGCTCGTCATCCCGAACCGCAACCTGATGGGACCGCACCATAACCCGCAGGGAGAGCCCTACGGCATAGGTCCGGGCAGCTTCTCCCCGCACGGAAACTACAGCCCGTCAAGCTGGAGAGAGAGATACTGCTTCGTCAAGGCAGGACTCGGAGAGTAAAAAACATAAAGCCCGCAAGCGGAAAATCCGCCGAGCGGGCTTTTTGCGTGCATCGCAAAGCATCACGTAATTCTGATTCTATAAAAAGCAAACGAGTCAGCGGTCGCAAGCGACCAGCAGACAACAAACTAACCCATTACCGGAAACAAACCCATAGCAAATCAACGAGCTGACCCATCACCAAAGACAAACCCATAGCAAACCGACACCCCGACAAACCCATTCGCAACAGCTAACGAAAGCACCAATAATAAAAGCATGTTTAAAAAGGTTTGAGGAAAGGAGAGGGGTGTCGGGGGGAGGGAGACCCCTTTCCTCAAAAGGGGTCTTCCTTCCCCTGACTCGCGTCCCCTCACCCCAGTCCTCTTATGAACCCGTTGCTGTCCGCGGAGCAGATGTCGGCGGCTATTACGCGGTGGCGGAAGATGAGGATTGAGGCGTAGACGTCGCCGGAGTAGTCGGGGTAATCAGTGATTTTGTAGGTATAGCGGGTGACCTGTTTTTTATGGTACTTTGTAAGGTCGAAGCCCTGCTGTTTCTGGAGCTCGTTATAGGACTGGAAGGTCTTGTCGAACTCAGCGGGGATTGTCACCTCGACCTCCTCGACCGGCGTCGGGTCGACCTCCCAGCCGAAGCTGCGCAGGAACTCAAGGCGATCCTCAGCGGTCTTTATCCTGTCATAGCGGACCGACTCGACGACCCCGACATTCCCCGAGACAGCCGCCGTCCCCGGCGACGCCGGTATGAAGAACAAAAGCGTCACCAGCGCCACAAGCGCCGCCGTCGTCACTCCGAAGAATTTCAGGGTGCTCGCCCTCAGCGAATAGATGAACATTCTATCTCCTCCTTGCTTTGTTTCACCACATTATATTTCCGGATGGGACGAAATATTCATAAAAAAGCGCGGATCAATCCGACCCGCGCACATTGTATTCAGAACCTGTCCGCCACGACCTGCAATCTCTCAAGCAAGCCGCTGTCCGCGCCCTCCGGCACGAACGTGTTCCCGACCGGCGAAACTTCGCAGAGCTTCTTCAGCCAGACGTAGCCGAGCAGCATACGACCGTACAAAAGGTGCATGTGGAACGCGTCACGGTAGAGCGACTGCCCGCCGAGCCTTGAGTCAAACTCCGGATAGCGCTTCGCCGCGTGCACAGCCTCGCCCGACGGAATCAGACCGAGCCCGTATCGCTCACAGAACGCGTGCGTCGTCGCGTAAATCATTCCGTACATCATGTCGCAGTTCTTCTCGTAGAACCCGAAATCGCCGTGCGTCGAGTCATACCCGTACTCCCACGTCTCCTGAAACCACAGCTTCGCGTCGGGACAGATACTCTTCACGCCCTCAATCAGCTTCTCAAGATACGGCATGTAAGTCTCCGGACGCCCCGCGCGACCGCTCTGCTGCTGAAACGTGATGATGTCCCAGCCGCCTTCCCTCAGCGCCGCCTGAATCGACGAGCGCGGCGCTTCCTCGGTCACTCCGTTCGTCTCGTAGGCATACGCCTCCGCTTCGCTTTCGAAATTGTTCCAGTGAGTCTCAAGCGTGCAGCCTCCGATGTAGAGATTCTTCACGGTCAGCTCGACGCCAGCCGCCCCGGCAATCTGATGCAGCCACCTCTGCGCGTCCTGCGAAAAGCTGTTTCCTATCGACAAAATTCTCATTTCAATACACCATGAACGCGCCTATCCTGACAGCGTGCCCTTCCGATTCATCATTCTTTTTGTCCGAGACGCGCAGTTTAAGTACATGCTCGCCGTACTCAAGCTCCCCGCCGAAGATGACAGTCCCCGCGCGGTTGAAGCTCTTGCAGTACTTGTCCCACGTGCTGTAGGTCGTCTCTGCCCCATCGAGCGTCACAATCACGTCGCCCGAGTCCTTCGCGAACATGCAGTAGATGCCGACCCGCCGACCGGTGAACTTCAGCTCAAGCCCGCCCGACTCCGACTCTATGTAGTGGTCGTAGCGCCCGCACATGCTCTTTTCGACCCGCGTCCAGTCCGAGTCAATGTCGAAGCTGTCGACAAACCCCGCGCCGGTACGGTCACTGAGAAGCGAAATCCTCGGCGGAAGCTCTACCTCGCGGAGTTCCTCGCCGTCAAGCTCTTTTTCGAGCAGCTTCTCAATCGCCGCCGTGTAGATCGCGTAGCCCTCGTCGTTCGGGTGCACGTTATCGCGCGTAAGCGTCTTCCAGTCGCCGCCGGTCGAAATGACCTTGTTCCGCAGTATCTCGCCGACATCAATCTGGGGTATTCCATAGCGCCGCATGACAGCCGCGTGCGCGCTCCGGGCGGTGTAATCGCCGCCAGCCGCTATGTGGTCGGAGATCGACATGGTCGTCGTGTGGACGTAAATGATCTCGGCAAACGGATTCGAAGCGTAAATCTTCCGGACAATCGTCTCGGAGTTCGCCATTATCTCGTCGTAATCCCCGAGCCCGTCGTTGACCGAGAACTCGATGAAGACAAGGTCGGGCTGCTTTGACAGCAGATCGCGTTCGATTCTGAATATCCCGAGCATGCTGCCGGTGCCGCCGATAGCCGCCTGTATCGGGGTTATCTCAGCCTCCGGGTACTTCTCGCGGAACCAGGCGGTAATGAGACTCCGCCAGCATTTGTCGGGCGTCGACGCGCCCGCGCCCTCGGTGATCGAGCCGCCGAAGTAGCCGATCGTAAGCTTCTTATCGTGCTTCAGTCTGTGGATTGTGTTGTTAAGCATTTCGTCCTCCAATAAAAAGAGACGGGATACACCCGTCTCTTTTGAGTTTTACTTATTTCGATTCAGCCGGATCGAAGGTGACGTAGGTGTAGGTGATAACGTCGCCGTCGGCGATCGCGTTGACATTTGCCTTGCCCGTGGTCGGCTCAACATCGTTGATGTAGTACATCCAGTAGTGAGCGATGCCGGTGTCCTTCTCAGTGTAATCCTTGTAGTCCTTGATGTTGAGGACCGAATCCTCAGCCTCGGTCAGGTCGTAAGCGACCTCGTTGAGAGCGCAAGCCTCGCGGAAAGCCTCGAGAACAGTCGGGTTGTGGCTCTGAACCTTGACTTCGGTGTTGAGAATCGGCTCGTCGGGGTCATCAGCGATGATCTTCAGAGTGACCGTAATCTCAGGCGCGGCGGCTTCACCGCAGGACGCAAGAGCGAGTACCGACATGATACCTACAAGAATAAGAGCTAAAACGCGAGTGAATTTCATTTACAATTTCCTCCTGAACAATATTTCGCGGAAAACAGACTGACGTGTAACCGATGTCCGCTCCGTCTTTGCGTTCATGAATATATTATACTATTTTATTTCGGGTTTGTCAAGGGACTTTCGGTAATTTTTTTCCCGAAGGAAGAGTTTTTTTACAATCCGTTGTGCAGACTGTCCAAATTGAGCTGATAAGTTTGTGCACTTAGTTGAGGACGATCACGCCGAGATTCAGATACGCCGCGTAAATCAGCCAGACAAGGTAGACGCACATCGCCGCCGCGCTGACAAACCATATCCTCGAGAACGCCGAAATCGCGAAGACCGTCGACGCTATCATCACAAGTATCGCGAGAAACGCCGCGAAGAACGCTCCCATCCCGAAAAAGAGCGGCGACCAGATCAGGTTGAATACGAGTCCGATGACGAAAAACAGCGTCCCGCGCCACTTCTCTCCGCAGTAAGCCCTCTCGCGCGAACAGACGACCGCCCCCGCCGCCCCGCCGATAAGCGCGTACATCAGCGTCCAGACCACGGGGAAAACGAACGCGGGCGGAGCTCCCGGCGGCTTTCTCAGCACACGGTAGACGAATCTGAAGCCCGGAGAGCGGCTTACAAGCGCGCTTATGAATCCGAGCAGCAGCACAACTCCAGCCCCGATCAGCACGCACCGCGGGTCAATACGGCAGAGCTCAGAGCGTATCCGCGTCGTGAGCTTCGCGCGGCACTTTGATGGCATAATAAATCACCTCACACAATCGTATGAGGTGATTCGTTGGTTTATGACAGAGCTTTAAGGCAACACCGCACAATTCACGGCTTGCGCCTTAAGCACGCATCTGCTTGCGCCTTTTCCGTCATACGTCACAAAAATTCTTGACGTGGGACCTACCACGCCTGCGAATTTTTGTTTAGTCTGACGAAAAATTCGCTGGCGCATCTGCGCACTTAGAATTATGCGGTATTGC
>CAKSOR010000131.1 GCA_934477985.1 uncultured Eubacteriales bacterium | reverse complement strand
TCCCTCAACCTGTCAGAAATTCCCGCCTCAGCCCCGGACAATCTCCGCGGTCGCCGCCGGAATGTGCGCGACCGTGTCGGACGCCAGCATCGACGCAGCCGGAATTTCCGCTGACGCAAGCTCTCCCGCGAGACCGTTCAGATACGCTCCCGCCGCGACTCCGAGCAGAAGATCCTCTTCCTTCACAAATCCGCAGATTCCCGCGAGTATCCCCGACAGAACATCCCCGCTTCCCGCCGTCGACATCCCGACACAGCCGCGGTCGATAAGGTAAACCGTGTCTCCGTCGGTAACTACCGTCGTTGGTCCTTTAAGCAGCAGAATCACGCCCATCTTCTTCGCGAAATCCTTCGCCGCCGCGATGATGTCCTGCTTGAAATCCTCGATCTTCACGCCCGACAGACGCTCGAATTCCTTCGGGTGCGGCGTCAGAATCACTCTGCACGAGGAGTTTTTGTAGGTCGCGAGACTCAGCTCCGAAAGCTCGTTCAGACCGTCCGCGTCGATCACCAGCCGCCCGCAGTACTCGCAGAGCATGTATTGCAAAAGCCTTCTGACCTCAACCGAACGTCCCATGCCCATTCCGACCGCCGCCGCTCTCGTTCCCCTGAGCAGCCGGTCAGCCGTCGCGTGCGAGAAGCTGTACTGTCCGTTGAAATCATCGAGCGGGAACAAAGTCGACTCGAGAAGATAAGGCAGAACCGCGTTCGCGATCGACCTCGGAACAGCCAGCTTCGCGACTCCCGCGCCGGTCCGGAGCGCCGACAGCGACAGGTTCGCGAGCTTCGCCGCGCCGCTGTATTCCCTTGAGCCGCCGATCAGCGCCACGTAGCCGAAATCACCCTTGTTCGCGTCATTCCTCTCACGCCTGAAAAGTCCCGCGATGTCGGAAGCCTCAATGAGCTTCGCGGGCTCGTCGATCAGGTCGATTCCGATGTCGACGTTGACCTTTTTCTTTATATAGTCCTTCGCCGAGTTCAGAAAATGCCCGCTCTTGAAAGTCCCGACCGAGACGGTCAGGTCTGACTTCACCGCCGCTCCCATCGGAAGCCCGCTGTCGCCGCCGAGCCCCGAGTTTATGTCCGCCGAGACCACATACGCGCCCGACGAGTTTATCGCCTCTATCGCGCTCTTATACGGCTCTCCGACATCCCCATGCAGTCCGACACCGAATATACAGTCGACAACCGTTCCGAAGCCCGCGAGATCGAGCGTCTCAGAGACCTTCACACCCTTCTTTTCGCAGCGGTCGAAGTAGTATCTTCCGCTCTCCGAGAACCTGTCCGAGAGCAGGAAGACAGTGCAGTCAACACCCGCGTCGGAAAGCAGCTCCGCGAGCGCGAAACCGTCCCCGGCGTTGTTTCCGACGCCGCAGACCACCGCGACCGGCGCTCTGAAGCACTCAGCCTTCATCGCGTCTAATATTCCCTTCGCCGCGCGCGCCATCAGCTCGACCGCCGGTATCGACTCCGTGGTCTCAGCGTCGCTCTTCTTCATGTTTTCAACAGACGTGACATTTATCATTTTGATCTTCTCCTGGAAATAGATTCTGATTTATTATATCCCATTTCAGGCGAATAATCAAGTGATAAATTGTGAAATTTTTGTCAGTTCTCGCCGACCTGCTTCAGAATATCGACCGCGGGCGCGGGGAGTCTTCCGAGGTAGTCCGGTCCGATGTTCAGAAGATAATTGATTCCGCGCGAGTTCAGGCGCTCCTTGATCTCCTTGACCTTCGCCGCGTCCTTCCAGTCGTTGTCGAACGCCTTGTAGCCCCAGGTGTGGTTCAGTGTCGCCGGGCACTCGTAGAGTCCGGTCACCTCGCCGACATTTCCGCAGCGCGCCGCCGATGGCGATTTGCCGATCTCGAAATCGATCTGGTTGTCGCCGCAGGAGTGATAATCGCCGATGCCGTTTCCGATGCGAGAGTTTATCAGCGCGTCGGGCTGGTACTTCTTGATCATCTCGTAGAGCTCCATGCTCTGCTCCTTCGTGATGTCGTGCGGGGTGTCGCACCAGATCACCGCGAGATCGCCGTACTTCGTCAGGATCTCCTTCATCTGCGTCTTGATCTTGCCCTCAAAGCAGCGGGTGTAATCCTTCTTGTCGTTGTCCGGGTAGTCCCAGTCGTTCGTCCAGCTCATCTCGCCGCAGTTCGTATGACCCGAGGTGTATCCCGCGCCGTCGGGGTCGTGCCAGTCGAGCGCCTGTGAATAGTAGAGTCCGAACTTCAGTCCGTGCTTATAGCAGGATTCCGCGAGCTCGGCAATTATGTCGCGACCGAACGGAGTTCCGTCGACAATGTTGTAGTCGTCCCAGTCCGACTTGAAGAGACAGAAGCCCTCGTGGTGCTTGCTCGTGACGACCATGTACTGCATTCCCGCCGACTTCGCGGTCTGAACCCACTCGTCCGCGTTGAAGCAGATCGGGTTGAAGACCTTGGCGAGCTCGCCGTACTCAGCGTTCGGAATGCGGAAATAGGACTGCGCCCACTCGCCGATGTGCGGCATTCTTCTGCCCTTCCACTCGCCCGCCGGGAGCGCGTAGAGTCCGAAGTGAATCATCATTCCGAACTTCGCCTGCTTGAACCATTCTTTGTTATTCATAGTTTTAATCCTTTCTGACTTGACAAAACTTTACGCTTATATTATAATATATCTGACCGTCCGCGTAAATAGCCAGATTCGACCAGAACATGGCCAAAATAAACTTATAAAGGTAAACGAATGGAAAATATCTCACTTCACATACACCAGGGCTACAAGGGCTTCGCGCCAGCCGAATGGTTTCACGCGAAGAGCGTCAACATCCAGCGTCTCTACTACATAAACGGCGGGACGGGCTTCATGCTCACAAAAAACGGCGAAGAACCTCTCCTCCCCGGCAAATTCTATCTCTTCGCGTCAAACCTCGCGCAGGAGTTCCGCAACGATCCTAACGACCCGATCGACCACATATATTTCGATTTCTACTCGACGCCGCCGATAATCTCGCCAGAGCCGCTGGTCTTCGACGCTTCGTCCGGCAGGCTGAAGGCACTCGCGGAATTCCTCGGCACCTCGGTGAAACATCGCTCTGATTGCCCGCTCCCGCATGACCTGCCCGAGCCTCCGAGCGCGCCGCGCGGCAGCGACGGAGAGTATTCGCAGCTCCTCCACGAGCTTCTGCGCGTCTCGCTGCTGACCCTCTCGGACGTGCGCGAGATCCCTTTCATGACCGACCGCATCGTCTCGGACACGCTTGAGTTCATCCGGACAAACTACTCCGAGCCGATCGGCGTAAAGGAGATGTCGTCGCGTCTCGGCTTCGAGCAGAACTATTTCATAAGGCGCTTTAAGGAGCTGACCGGCGGAACGCCCTACGCCTATCTTAAAACCTACCGTCTCGAAAAAGCGCGCGAGCTCATAGCGTCGGGCGAGACGATAGCCCGCACGGCGTCGCTCGTCGGATATGAGAACGCCTCGAGCCTTTCAAGGGCGCTGAAAATGACAAAATTTAATATTTTATGCCAAAAACCGAATATATGGCAATAATATCGAAATATATTTGTTGACAAACCCGCGTTTTTGCTGTATAATAATACATAGTAGATAAATCAATACCCCCCCCCCGTGATAATTGTACACTATGCCAACATTATACAGAAAGGATGCAAAAATATGAAAAAAGCGCTTACACTCATTCTCATCGCGTCGATGCTCCTCTCGGCGATGTCCTGCGGCTCGGAGGGCACGCCGGACACGACAACCGCGGCAGGCGGTAATACGACCGAGCCCGCGACCGAGACCACGAGCTATCTTGATACCTTCAAAGACAAGAAGTTCGACGGTCAGACCTTCTCGATAATCACACAGCACCAGACTTCTCAGCCAACCATCCCGCCCGAGGATCAGACCGGAGAGGTTGTCGACGACGCGCTCTATAACCGCGACCGCAACGTTGAGGAGAGGCTCGGAATCGAGATCGAGTATCAGGTATACGAAAACCGCAATCAGCTCGCGAATGATCTCCGCACGCTCATCTCGGCGGGAGAAGACACATATGATATGGTAATAACCTCGATGGCTGACGGACTCAACACATTAGCTCCCGAGGGCATGCTTCTCGACCTCAATACGCTCCCGGGCGTCACGCTCGACGCCGACTGGTGGAGCAATTCCTGCCACAAGAACCTGACCTTCAACGGCAAGCAGTACATCACCTCCGGACCGATCTCGCTCGCCTACTACTACTCGCCCTGTGTAATCGCGTTCAACCAGAGGCTCTGCGACGAGTACCAGATTCCGGATCTCTACGAGACCGTGCTCGACGGAAAGTGGACAATAGACAAGTTCGGCGAGATTACAAAGAACGTCGCGCAGGATCTCAACTCGGACGGCAACATGACCGCGGACGACGACTTCTTCGCGTTCGCCTGCGACGAGCTGACCGGACAGGCGTTCTACATCGGCTGCGGCGGAACTCAGACCGAGATGGGCGCTGACGGCAAGCCGGCGCTGACAATGGGCACTTCAAAGAATATCGACATCCTCGACAAGATAGTCTCGGTCGTCGCCAAGGACGACATGCGCCTCCTGACCGAGGGCGTCAAGGCTGAGGGCTCGACAATCCCGGCGTTCAACAAGACCTGGCACTTCAAGAACGCGAAGACGTTGCTCCTCGGCTACAACATGTCGGGAATCATCACCTATCTGCGCGACATGAAGGACGATTACGGACTGATTCCGATGCCCAAACTGGACGATGATCAGGATGGGTATCTGACCTACGGTTCGCCGTGGGGACCGGTCGGAGTCGCTGTACCGGTGACGCTCTCGCCCGACAAGCAGGAGATGGTCGGCACGGCGATGGAGATGCTCGCGTATCTCTCGCACACCACCGTCGGAAGCCAGATGTTCAACGTGACCCTGAAGGAAAAGGTCTCGCGCGACGACAACTCCAAGGCGATGCTCGACATCATCTACAAGGACGTAATCTTCGACCTGAACGGCATACACAACTTCGGCAACACCGGAACGACTCTCCGTTCCTGCGCTATCGGAGCGAAAGAGAACTTCGCGTCGCAGTACGCGTCGGCTCTCCCGACCGCCGAGGAAAAGCTCGCCGATCTGATGAAGCAGTACGACGCTATCGACTGAACGGAATAACAAAACAGCTGACCTCGCGGTCAGCTGTTTTTTCGTTTTACGAGTGTTCCTTCGCCTGAGCGATTATGTTCTCAAGATCGCTTTCGACTGCGGACTTTATCGAGTCGTACTCGGACATGTAATTCTTGCTCGCGGTCTTACCCATGCCCATCAGCGTGCGCTCGATAGTGCCGAGCTTGGTCGACGAGGTGAAGCAGTAGTTGTTCGCGTAGACGAAATCGGTGCGGACGTTGTCGTGAATCATGTCGATGATCTGCGACGATATGTCGTCCTGCGTGTACTTGACCTTCAACGCGACCTCATAGTACGCCGGGGTCACAGTGCGGTAGTTCTCTGCGCACATCGCCTCGAGCACCGCGCAGGGCATTTCTATATCCTGCACGGTCACCGGTATGCAATAGAGGGTCGTCGAGTCGTGCACAAGCGCCATGTAGTTCGCCTGGTTCTCGTCGAGCTTCGGGAAGGGGATCATTCCATAGGAATCCTTCATGTCGCGGAACTTCTCGGTCGAGTAGAAGCGGTTCGGGTAGAAGAGCATGTTGCCGTCGCTGAACAGCTTGACGAGCTCGTTGTCCATTGCCGTATGACTTGAATAAATGAGCGTTCCCGGAGTCTCGTAGTAGAGATTGTACATCGTCTCGGTGATCTTCACGTTGCGCTCCTGATTCGTTAAGAGCTTCGGATAGCCGGAGCCATCACGCTCAGTGAACTGAATTCCGGCTGTATAGACAAAATGGTCAGTCTGCGCTACAGGCGTCGATCCGATGCCTAATATATCGCCCTCGCTCGCCTTGCCGTCGCCGTCGAGATCCTGCCAGACCTCCTTTACGTACTTCGCAAGAAGCTCATGCGTCCACTTGCCGTCGAGCACCGTCTGATAGAGGTCATTCGGGTCGCCGAACGCGTTCTGATAGAGCCTCTTGTTGAAGTACATGCAGCTCATGTGTCTGAGCTGCCAGACCGAGATGTCGCCCGAAAGCAGATAGCGCGTGTTCTCCGAGACCTGAATGTCGTTCATGTACTCGTTCGACCACCAGGGCTGAGAATAATCGAGATACGGCGCGTCGGCGAGGTTCTTGAAGTAGCCCTCGACCGCGAGCGGAGTCGCGCGCCACTGAACCGCGTCTATGATGTCGTACGCGTCGTCGCCAGCCATCAGCGTCTTCCGGACATCAGCCATGAATGATTCATGCGCCTCCTGCCCGGCGATAAAGTCGAATTTCACCTTGAGCCGCTCCTCGACCTTGCGGTTGCGGTTGTAGACCGCGTCTGAGACGACGTCTCCGGTGTCCGCGCCGACTATTTCGAAATCACGCGTTATTTCGTCGCCGCGGTAGGCGATGCGGACAGCCGCGTCCTTGAAGTCGAGCTCGGGCAGCGAGTCGGGGGTCGTCTCGCGGGTGTAGGCGGTTTCGGCGCTTCCCTGTGTCGTCACATCAGGTTCATCAGTGTCTGCCTCATTGGGAATATTTTCCTGTCCACACGCGGTGAGCGCGGCGAGCATTGAGATGAGGATGAGCGATGCTGTGAGTCTTTTCATTGGAATGATCCCTTTCTTGAAGTATATTTTTTCTCCACCATAGCGGGTAAAATCAGAGTATGCCGACCATATGCATAAAGCAGAGCTTCATGTTCTCAGGCTCGAGCGTGACAAGCTCGTCGAGAGCCTTCTTCGCGCCGTCTGTGTCGCCGAGTCCGTGCTTTCCGAGCGCTGTCAGTAGCAGAGCGTCAATCTTATGAAGTCTCTCGCAGTTCTGCTCATACGGCGCTGGGACTGGCGATCCGACGCCGAAGTACCCGCGCAGATCGGCGTTTCTGTAGAGCTTCTCGCCGCTCTCGACCATACCGGAAAGCACCTTCGCTGCCCGCGCGTCGTCGC
>CAKSOR010000130.1 GCA_934477985.1 uncultured Eubacteriales bacterium | reverse complement strand
ACCCGGATGTGGAGCTCTTCGACACTGTCGTTTCGACAGATCAGGTCTATCATGACGTTTCGCCGGACATTCTGACCGATTTCCACCCCCGGCTCGCCGAGAACCGGTTCGTCTCGGACGAAAAGCTCATCGACGCGGCAAGGCGCTTCTCGGAGGTCTCGCCGCACCCGATAAAGTTCGGGCGGATGGCGACCGGGGAGTATTTCGTCGCCGGCGAGGGCAGGGAAAAGATCCAGCGTGAGTTTTCGCCGCTGACGGTCGACATGGAGACGGCGGCGATCGCGCATGTCTGCTTCGCGAACAGAGTGCCGTTCATCGCGGTCAGATGCGTGACCGACACCGCGGCGCGTTCTGGCGCGGGGAATTTTCATAAGAACTGCGAGCGCGCTTCCGGGATCGCTTTCGAAGTGACGCGCGGGCTGATCGCGGAGGTCGCGAGATGAACATAAGAAGATACCGAAAGGGCGATGTCCCGGCGATGGCGAAACTCTTTTACGACACGGTGCACGGCGTCTGCGCGAAGGACTACACAAAGGAGCAGCTAGACGCCTGGGCGGACGGCAATGTCGACCCTGACGCGTGGCACGAGCGGTTTTCGACCAGCCTCACGCTGATCGCCGAGTCGGGCAGCGACATCATCGGCTTCGCGAACCTGAAGTCCGATTTGCTCGATATGCTCTACATGAGTAAATATTATCAGCGGCTCGGGATGGGCAGGGAGATGGTGACTCAGCTCGAGCTCGCGGCGCGAAGGCGCGGATACAGGCGGCTCGTGACCTACGCGTCAGCCACCGCGAAGCCATTTTTCCTGGCGCTCGGATGGTCGGTCGTCAGACCAAACACCGCGATAAAAAACGGCGTCGCGCTGAACAACTACATGATGGAAAAGCTGCTTGACTGAATGTTTACAATTTGCGCATTGTTTTTCTCTCCTGAAAGTGGTATAATACATCAGGATTGAATATTTCAATTTTGATATAAAGAAGGTGATACTATGCTTAACGCGGTGGAACTCTATTCCTACGCGCAGAATTTCCGCGACGCTTACTCGGTCGTCATGAAGCCGCTCTGCGATGAGCTCGGAATGACTCAGTCGGCGGTCGATATCCTGATGTTTTTGGCGAATAACCCCGGGCAGGACACCTCCTCGGACATAAAGGACTACCTGCACATGAAACAGGGGATTATCTCGTTCCACGTCGACCGGCTCGTCGAGGAAGGCTATCTCGAGCGCGGAAGGTCGGGCGCGGATCGCCGCAAGTGCCATCTTTTCTGCACTCAAAAGGCGGCTGGTCTGATCGAAAACGGGCGGAGACTCCAGGCGAAATTCTACGCGGGACTCGTCGAGGGCTTCGGCGAGGAGGACATAAAGCGCTTTGCCGAGGCGCTCCGTGCGGTCGGCGAAAACATCGACAGAATGATTCAGGAGGGAAAAAATGACTGACGACAAGACTTTTCTCGGAACCGAGCCGGTCGGAAAGCTGCTTCTGAAGCTCGCCGTGCCGACCGTCATAGCTCAGCTCGTAAACATGCTCTACAACATCGTCGACCGTATCTACATCGGACACATGAAGGATGTCGGAAAGCTCGCGCTGACCGGCGTCGGAGTCTGCCTGCCGCTCATAATGATAATCTCGGCGTTCGCCTGCTTCGTGGCGTCGGGCGGAGCGCCCAGAGCGTCGATCTTCATGGGCAAGGGCGACTATGAGTCGGCTGAGAAGACGCTCGGCGGATGCTTTTCGATGCAGATAGTCATCTCGGTTGTGCTGACCGCGGTCATCGGGATATTCGGACGCGACATCCTGCTCACCTTCGGCGCGAGCGGCAACACGATCGACTACGCCGCCGACTACATGCGCATCTACTCGCTCGGAACCATATTCGTCGAACTGACTCTCGGACTGAACGCCTTCATCACGGCACAGGGCTTCGCGAACATCGGGATGTGGACCGTGCTGATCGGCGCGGCGGCGAACATCGTTCTCGATCCGATCTTCATCTACGCGCTTGACATGGGCGTGAAGGGCGCGGCGCTCGCGACGGTCATCTCGCAGGCGGTCTCCTGCGTCTGGGTCGTCTGCTTCCTCTGCGGAAAGAAGACGCGTCTCAGACTGAAGCGCGAGAACCTCATCGTCCCCGCGAAGCTGATCCTGCCCTGTGTGGCGCTCGGTTCGGCGACCTTCATAATGCAGGCGAGCGAGAGCGTCATCTCGGTCTGCTTCAACTCGTCGCTCCTCAAGTACGGCGGCGACACGGCGGTCGGCGCGATGACAATCTTAACGAGCGTCATGCAGTTCGCGATGCTGCCGCTCCAGGGGCTCGGACAGGGCGCGCAGCCGATAACGAGCTACAACTACGGCGCGAAGAACACCGACCGCGTAAAGAAGAGCTTCAGGCTGCTGCTGACCGTCTGCCTCTGCTATTCGGTGCTGATCTGGTGGCTTATCATGATTTTCCCGGACAAATTCGCGATGATTTTCAACAGCGATGCCGGACTGGTCGAGTTCACGGCGAACGCGCTGAGAGTCTACTGCGCGTTCCTCGGGCTGTTCGGAATCCAGATCGCCTGCCAGATGACCTTCGTCTCGATCGGCAGCGCGGTCTGCTCGATAATCGTGGCGGTGATGCGCAAGTTCGTTCTGCTGCTGCCGCTTATCTACATAATGCCGAACCTCGTCCCGGACAAGACGATGGGCGTCTACCTCGCCGAGCCGGTCGCCGACATCATCGCGATAACCTTCACCTCGATACTCTTCGCTGTGCAATTCAGAAAAGCTCTCAAAGGGCTGGAAAGTGAGAAAAAATGAGAACAATAACAGTAAAAGGCGTCGGAACGGCGTCAACCCGCCCCGACTATGCTGTCATAAACATCACGCTCGAGTCTGACGGCTTCGAATATGGTAAGGCGCTCGAGACCGCCGCGAAAGCGGTCGACTTGATGACCTCGGCGCTCGTTTCGGTCGGCTTCGAAAAGTCCGATCTCAAAACTTCCGACTACTCGGTGCGCACCGAATATAAGAGCGTCCGCGACAAGAACGGCGATTACTCGAAGAAATTTGACGGCTACGTTTGCCGCTATCAGCTGAAGCTCGGACTTGACTTCGATACCGAAAGACTCGGAAAGGCGCTTGGCGCGCTTACCTCAGTCGATCCGAAGCCCGAGATCAGCGTCGATTTCACGGTCAAAGACCCGTCCGCGGTCAGCGAAAAGCTGCTCAGGTCAGCCGCTGAGAACGCCCGCGCGAAGGCGCTTATCCTTTGCGAAGCCCTTGGCGTGAAGCTCGGCGGGTTAGTCACGATCGACTACGACTGGAGCGACATAAACATAATCTCAGAGTGCCGCGCCGACAGCGTGGCGATGTGTTCCGAACGGGTAATCGCCGACATCGAGCCTGAGGAAATAAGCTCAAGCGACTCGGCGAGATTCGTCTGGGAGATAGTCTGATCTTATAAAAAAATAATCAAAGACCCGCTTTACGGCGGGTTTTAGTCATTTTTACGAGAATTTTGGAAAAATTACGAAAAATCAGTCGGTATGTAATCCTGCTGTAAAATATAAGTTAAATAATATTTTCACGCTTGACTTGAGTGGAAAAAAGTGATATACTATATTCGCAAACAGCAAATCACAAAAAGAAAGAAGAAGAAAAATGAAAAAAGCATTTTCCCTCACCCTCGCGCTTATGATCCTGCTGACATCCTGCGGATCAACCGGCAGCGGTAATGACACCACCGCTACGGGCGGCTCCTCCTCTGACAACGGAACGACCGCCGCGCCCGATACCACGCAGTCGCTCGTCGCTCAGCTCGGTGAGCTTGACTCGCAGTACAAGGGCCGCACCTTCACATTCCTCGACGCTAACGGAAGTCCTTCGGTACACGTTAATATTCCGGGCGACACAGAGAACGGCGAGATCATCAACGACGCGCTCTATGAGCGTGACTCCTGGATAGAGGAACACTACGGTATCACGATCGACTACGTTTCTGTCCCGAAGGCTTCCGACGGCTGCAATCAGCTCAAGAACTCGGTTCTCGCGGGCGACAACGACTATGATTTCGTCATGTCCTGCCTGATGGGCGGCGCGCTCGGCACAATCGCCACTGAGGGCGTGCTCGCAAACCTCCTTGATGTCCCGCACCTCTCGCTCGACCAGAAGTGGTGGAGCCACTACATGTACGAGAACCTCCAGCTCGACGGCAAGATGTTCTACACAACCGGCGACATCACCCCCTCGCTCTATCAGATGCCCGCCTGCGTCTACGTCAACCGCGACCTTGTTGAGAAGTACAACATCGACGTCAACTTCTACAAGGAAGTGACCGACGGCACGTGGACTCTCGACCGCCTCGCCGAGGTTACCAAGGGCTACGACCAGGATCTCAACAATGACGGCGTCCTGGACGACCAGAACGATTTCTTCGGCTTCGCTCCCCAGATGAACACCCTCATGACCGAGTCGATGCTCGTCGGCGCGGGTGTGCAGTTCAACACCGTCAAGGATGGCGGAATCAATATCAGCCTCGGCGATGAATACACCGCGAGCGTCATGGAGAAGATCAGCTCGACCCTCCCTAAGGACATCACCTTCTCGGGATACGCTGTTGATACTGGTAAGGTATTCAGCGAGGATCGCGCGATTGTCACGATGCACTTCGTCGAGAAGGCAATCAACACCTTCCGCAACATGAAGAGCGATTACTATATCCTCCCCGTGCCGAAGTACTCGGCTGATCAGGAAGGCTACCGTTCCTTCGTCAACGCCTGGATTCACGCTTTCATCGGCATTCCCTCGAACGCTGACCTCGAGTTCTCGGGCTTTGTGACCGAGGCGCTCGCGCGCTACTCCTACGAGAACGTCCGTCCGAAGGCTTACGACATCACCTACAAGGCGAAGGCTGCGCGCGATGAGGAGTCGGCTGAGATGCTCGACGTCATCTTCGATAACGTCTACCTTGATTTCGAGGCTATCTATGACTTCGGCAACCTGATGAACTCGCTCCACACTGTCGCTGTCGGCGACGCCGGACTCGCTTCGACCATCGCGTCGATTCAGCCCGCCGCTAACACCGCCGCCGCAAGCTTCGTTGAGTCATGGCTTGACTGATTGACCCAGAAGAAATATCCCGGAACATTCCGCTCCGGGATATTTTTATGCAAAAAAATGTGTTTTGGTGGGGCGCGATTTGTCGAAAGCCCCACTTGACAAGTCGGCTTTAAAATAGTATAATATCAGCAAAAAAACATGGGGGTGTTCCTTACGCACAACAAAAAATCAGCCGCGGTCGACCTGCTCTCGGGCGGCGAGGGAAAGGCGCTGCTTAAATTCTCCGCGCCGATAATCTTCTCATACCTGCTTCAGCAGATCTACACGATCAGCGACGCCGCGATCTGCGGACAGACGCTCAGCGCCGACGAGGTCGCCGGGGTGAACGACGTCTTCCCGCTGATGTTCATCTTCCTGCAATTCGCGTTCGGCTGCACCGCCGGGTTCTCGGTCGTCACGTCGATAAAGCTCGGCTGCGGCGACAAGGATGGCGTGCGCAGGTCGTTCGCGTCGCAGATACTCCTCGGAGCGGCGGTCACGGTCGTTCTGACGGTGATTGCCATTCTGACGCTTGACCCGCTGCTCGGCGCGATCGGACTGACTCCGCTGAACGAAGGGGTATACAGAGCGGCTTTTGACTACTCATTCGTGATATTTCTCGGCATATTCGCGCAGCTCTTCTACAACCTGATCTGCTCGGTGCTGAGGAGTCTGGGCGACTCGATTACGCCGCTTTTGTTCTTGCTTTTCTCGACTGTGCTGAACATCGTGCTTGATATAGTCTTCATCGTGACCTTCAACTGGGGAGTCGTCGGAGCGGCCGGGGCGACGGTGCTGGCGCAGGCGGTGTCGGCGGCGGCGTGCTTTGTCTACACCTTCGCGAAGTATCCCGAGCTGCGGCTGACAAAAGGCGATTTCAGGTCGGATATGAGCTTTCATCTTATGCACCTGAAGCAGGGAATCCCGCTTGGAATGCAGTTCGCGGTGCTGGCGGTCGGAATAATCGTCATGCAGGGCGCGCTTGTGAGCTTTGATGTCGGGGAGGACGGCATCATGGTCGCCGGAAACCCGGCGCAGAACGGCTTCGGCGCGGCGAACAAGCTGAACAACTTCCTGATGTGCCCGATGAACGCGCTCAGCTCGGCGATAGTGAGCTTCAACGCGCAGAATCTCGGCGCGGGGAAGTATGAGCGTATAAAGCGCGGGACGATCAAGAGCCTGCTCATAGCTCTCGTAATGTACGTGATTCTCGGCGGACTCGGGATGCTGATGACGATAAACGGCGCGTACCAGTACATTTTCATGAGCGCGGACAAGATCAGTGCCGAGTCGATAAGGTTCGGAAACATCTACCTTTACGTCGACCTCGCGATGTATTTTATGCTCGGCGCGCTCTTCGTGCTGAGGTCAGGCGTGCAGGGCATCGGGAAGGCGGGCTTCACGCTGATGGCGGGCGGAGCCGAGCTGACCGCGCGGATACTGATTTGCAGCCTGCTGCCGGGGATAGTGAACGGCGGCGCTGTGACGAGCGCGGCGAGCGTCGGCGCGTATGTGGCGCTCTGCGCGGGCGATCCGGGCGCGTGGACGCTGGCGGTGACGGCGCTTTTGTACCCGACCGTTAAGTATCTCTTCGGGATGCGGTATGAGAGCGGGAAGGATCGGAAATGACACAAGAGCTCCTGGTCGGTTCGACCGGGAGCTTTCTGATTGCGTATTGACAAATAAAAACTCTTCACAAAAATGTGAAGAGTTATCTGGTCGGAGTGAAGTGATTCGAACACTCGACCTCTTGGTCCCGAACCAAGCGCTCTACCAAGCTGAGCCACACCCCGAAATATTCCGCTGATTTCGTGAACCTCGCGGCTCTCTCATCAACGGATAATATTATACCACATTCAGAAGCGTTTGTCAAGGGGTTTTGCAAAATTTCTCAAAAATTTTTGCTTTCTTTACCCGATGAGCTTTTTCACGACCTCAGACGCGATTACAAGCC
>CAKSOR010000129.1 GCA_934477985.1 uncultured Eubacteriales bacterium | reverse complement strand
CGCCTGCTTGAGTCCGCCGCCATGAAAGGCAAGCGCGGGAATCAGTCAGCGTCTGTACTCAGTGAGGATATATCAGGTCTGAACTCAAAGCTCCTGATGCTCGAACAGCTCAGAACGAAAGGCTACCTACAGCCCGAGGTCTATCAGGCACAGGCGAACGCGATAAGAGTCGCCCTGCAAAAGAAGAAGGATGAGCTCGTCAGAGCGATGGATTCGGCTTATGGCGCGGCGATAGAAGCGATCAGGAATACAATCCACCGGCTTGAAAAGCTCAATGAGCCGATCGAAAACTTTGACGCCGAACTCTTTGAGAATATAGTCGACACTGTGACGATTGACAAGTCAGATAATGTGACCTTCACTCTGAAACGCGGGCTGAGGTTCACGGAAAGGATGTGAGTCATGAAGAAGATACGGAATATCCCATACGGGTACTCATATGAAAACGGCAGGATAGTCATAAACGATTCCGAAGCGGAAATCGTGAGGGATATTTTCGAGCGATACACATCCGGCGAGTCGCTTGGAAACATAGCGGATTATCTGACAGAACAACGTGTTCCATACACCGAAAAAAGTCTTGTCTGGGACAAGGCGAAAATACGCCGGATGATTGAGGATCAGCGGTACTCCGGAGACAAGCTCTATGAGCCGATCATTGACTCTGCCGCGCGGGAATCCGCGCTCGGAGTCAAGCGCGACAGGCTCGGACGAAGCGAGCGTGATCTCTGTGATGAAATAACGTTTCTCAAGGGCAGAATCAAATGCGGAATATGCGGCTCGACAATGTGCCGCAGAGTCTCACGGCAAAAGAAACTCGAAAGCTGGACCTGCTACAACGATGACTGCCGGCTTCATGTGAGAGTAAGCGATAGAGAGCTGATTAAACGTGTATCACAGCTCACGCGGCAGATTGTCGACGACGCGGACTCATACCTTCCGACTGAAAACGGCAACGATATTGACTCACCCGGAATGGTAAAGCTTAAAAACGATTATCTCGAAGAAACCGACCGATTGCGACCGGACGAGGATAAAATAATCGGTATCATCCGCGCGATAGCTTCTCTTGAATACGACGCGCTGAACACCGACAGGATAATTGAATTCCGGCGATTCAAAAAAAGCTCGCTGAGTACACTGACATATCCGGATTTTCGAAGGAAATGATAAACGATATAATCGACCGCTTCACGGTAGGCAGTGACTTTACGCTCACCGCGCACACAAAATACGGCATAGAGGTCACGGAAAGGAGAGAAAATGGCTGATGTCAGGAAAATTCCGCGGAAGACGGTAACAATTCTCGAACCGAGATCATCGCTTACTGTCGACAGAGCGAGACACCGTCAGAAGCGCGTCGCGGCATACTGCCGTGTGTCGACCGACAACGAAGAACAGCTCACAAGCTATGTGAATCAGAAAAAGGTTTACACTGAGATGATCGCAGCGAATCCCGAGTGGTGCTTCGCGGGGCTTTTCGCTGATGAGGGCATATCCGGGACTCAGGTGAGATTCAGACCCGAGTTCAAGAAGATGATAGACGAGTGCTACGCTGGGAAGATCGACTACATAATCACGAAGTCGGTATCGAGATTCGCCCGGAACACAGTCGAATGTCTTGACTATGTGCGGATACTGAAATCCCGTGGAATTGGTATCATATTCGAGGAGCAGAATATTGACACGCTCAAGACCGACAGTGAGCTATATCTGGTCATCTACGCCGGGTTCGCGCAGTCCGAGTCCGAGAGCATCAGCAAGAACGTCACATGGACATTCCGTAAGAAGTTCGAGGAGGGACAAGTGCCGTTCAGGTACTCCCAGATGCTCGGATACAAAAAAGGAGCGGACGGCAGTCCCGAGATCGTCCCGGAAGAAGCGGTTATAATCGAGGACATATTCGAACTGTATCTGTCCGGGAAGACGATACGCGAGGTAGCCGATATTGTCAAAAACAAATATCCCGTTATTCCCAACGGAAAGAAGATAAACTTCTCACTCGGATCGATACAGGCGATACTGACAAACGAGAAATACTGCGGCGACGCGATACTCCAGAAGACCGTGACTATCGACTGCATCACGAAGACAAGGAGAAAAAACACCGGCGAGGCGCCGATGTACTATGTGCGGGACAATCATCCCGCGATAATCGACCGGGACAAATTCAATCGCGTTCAGACCGAGATGGTGTCGCGCACCACAAAAAGACCTCAGTCGAACAAAACTACGCTGACGGCTCAGGGGAAATACTCAAAATACGCGCTGACCGATATCTCGGAGGAGATATCCAGACTCAACGAACGTATCAGCGCGATACAGAAAGCCGCCGGGCAGGATGTCAACGCGAAAGGGCGGATGGAGTTTATTGAGAAACAGCTCGCGAAAATGAAAGGCAGGATACAGGAGTACGATGATTTCGCGGAGACAGTGGTGCGGCAGATGGTTGAGTGCGTTAAGGTTTTTGATAGTGGGAAGGTTGAGGTTGTGTTCGGGGGCGGGTATGCGGTGGAGGAACGGATAACACGCCAACCATCGGAATAAAGCTTCGCCAATCGTCGGATTTTTTGAGTGTTCACAGAAAAGTTAAAGCCATAATGCGTATACTCTCTTGACAAAGTGGGAATATTATGATAAAATATGATTGATCGTGGATTTTCATAAAAACGGAGGCGCGTTATGGCATACATTACACGGGAGCTTGAGCGCAAGTTCTTGAAGCTCAATGATTTTTTCAAGGTTATACTTGTTACCGGAGCGAGGCAGGTCGGCAAAACAACAATGTTAAAGCACCTTGCGGATAGCGGCAGAACCTACGTCACGATGGACAATACGATGGTAAGAGAACTCGCACAGTCTGACCCCGTGCTGTTCTTCCAGACCTATAAGCCGCCCATTCTCATTGACGAGGTACAGAAAGCACCGGAGCTGTTCGAGCAAATCAAAATAATTTGCGATGAAAGCGACGAAAAGGGGCTTATCTGGCTGACCGGCTCGCAACAGTATAACATGATGAAAAGGGTGCGTGAAACCCTTGCCGGAAGAATTGGCATCTTGGAGCTGTATAGCTTATCCGCGAGAGAAAAGGCCGGACTTGTGTTCGACACGGATTTGGACTTCTCGCTCGCTACCTTGCAGGCAAGACAACGCAAACTTCCCAAAAATGATGTGGTTCAGGTGTTCAATCACATTTGGGAGGGCGGTATGCCGCAGGTACAGGGAGTGGACGATGAACTTCGGCAGGAATATTTCAATTCTTACGTTGACACCTACTTGATGCGTGATGCTACCGAGGCAGGCGGCATTACCGATACCGTTCGTTTCCGCAAATTCCTTGTGGGCTGCGCTTCTCTTGCTTCGGAGCAGGTAAATTATTCCACATTGGCTGCACCGAGTACCGCGAAAGAGTGGCTGAAAATTCTCGTTGGGTTGAACATCATCTATCTGTTAGCCCCATATTCCAACAATGAGCTCAAACGCCTCAGCAAAACGCCGAAGATGTATTTCTGCGATACAGGACTCTGCGCGTATCTGTCTATGTGGCTGACGCCGGATACGCTGCGTAACGGAGCCGCAAGCGGTCATTACTACGAGAACTATGTTGTGATGGAGCTGGTCAAGAACTACGCCTACGCGAAGTCGAAAGTGATCCTCACATACTTCAGAGACTCCAACGCCAAGGAAATTGACGTGTTCGTTGAGGAAAACAACGTCATTCACCCGCTCGAAATCAAAAGGAGTGCCGCGCCCGACCGCCGTGAGGTCAAAAAGTACAGCGTGATTGACAAGGCTTCCCTGAAGCGTGGCAATGGCGGAATTATCTGTATGTGTGAGGAGCCGATACCGATTGACGCGGATAACTGCTTTATTCCGAGCAATCTGATCTGAACAAATTCAAATAGGATTAGAAAGCATCTCTGCGGAGGTGCTTTTCTTAAAGGCGTAGTGCGGCAGATGATTGAGTGCGTTAAGGTTTTTGAGGGTGGGAAAGCTGAGGTTGTTTTCGGGGGTACGCGTGGTTGAGCTGGTACTCAGTATGCGCCGGAACGGAAAAGTTTAACCGCGGATTTCGGTTTCGCGGCGGCTTTTTTGCAAAAATAAATCCTTCCGCGGAGCACGGAAGGATCGGATTTATATTTACTTTGTGAACTGCTCGTTGATCTGGTCAACCACAACCTGCGCGGCGTCTATGCTGGCGGCGTAGAAGGAGGAGAAGTTGTGATCTTCGGTCTTGCAGAGGTTCCATCCGGTCGAGCTGATCGTCATCGGAAGCGGACCGCAGTAGTAGCCTATATCAAACGAACGATTATCGCGGATTGTGTCGAGCATCTCGACCGAGTCGTCGTCGCGGGCAAACTTTACCGAGAGCGCGACGTCGTAATATGCCGGGAGGACATCCTTCCAGCCGTAGTAAGCGAGTGCCTCAAGAACCGCCGAAACTCTGTCCGCGTCAGATACCGAAACCGGAACCACGAAAAGGTTGCACGCGGCGTCGACGAGAGACGGATAACCCTCAACTTTTTCGTCGTACTTCGGGCAGGGGATGATTCCGAAATCATCCTTCATTTCGCGGTATTTTTCAGACGACTTGATGTCAACCTCGGCGAAGGTGAGCATACTGTCACGGAAAGCGTCCGCGACCGGCGCGGTGTCGTCCTGCATCAGGATGTAAAGTCCATCCTGACTCATTACACTGAAGAAGTGGTCGAAGACATCTACGGTGCGCTCGCTGTTCAGTGTGATTTTGAGCTTGTTGTCGCTGTCCTTTTCGCACATTCTGACACCGGCGGTCGTGAGGATATTGACCGGAGTGCCCCACCATGTGGTGGCGAGTCCGAAGTGATCGGTGCCGAACTCATATTTCGAGTCGCCGTTGAGGTCTTCGGTTGATCCGGTGGCGTATTCGATCATCTTGTCAAATGTCCACTTGCCGTCCCTTACGAGCTGGTAAGGATATTCCCAGTTATACTTGTCAAATGTGGCGCGGTTGAAATAGAAGCACTTCGCGTTACCGAAGTTCAAGTAGTCGATATCTCCGGTCATCGCGCAGAGCATATTTCCGATCTGGAAGCTGTCAGAGCAGTCGGACGGCCACCACTCGGCGTCAAGGTCGATGTATTTCAAGTCGGTGAGCCAGTTGAGAGCCAGATCCGACATCGCGTACTGGAACGCGAAGCGCGCGTGAGGGATTATGACGTCATATGAATCGTCTCCGGCAAGGATTGTGTCCTTGGCGTCGTTTCCGTATGCGTCGGAGCAGTGGAGGTATTCGAACTCGACACCAAGAAGATCACTTACCTTCTGCTGACGATCCCATACGGCGTCGTTCATTGTGTCGCCCGACTTTTCGTCGTCGGCGATGAATACTTTTTCCATATCCGAGCGGCCGTAGAAGGTGAAGGTGTATCCGTCGTACTTGAGGTCTTCGGGGAGTCCGAGCTTCGGTGTGTTGTCGGCGGTAGTTACTTCGCCAGACGTAGAATCCGGAGTAGTGGTAGTGGTGGTGGTGGTATCGCCGTTATCTGAGTTTCCGCAGGAAACAATTCCGCAGATCAGAGCGGCGAGAAGGAGAATGGATACTGTTCTTTTCATCCTATGATTCCTTTTTGTGCAGGCTTATTGCCGACCCGTATGCTGCACGTGATATTCGCGGGGCGGATAACTGACACTCTATTATACAATACTTTCGCGGATTTGTCAAGAAAAATCACAAAAATTTACTTTTTGTGCGAAAACCTGAACTTTCCGGCTTTGTTGGCATTAAAATCTATAAAGTGCGCCGTCCCGCCCGCGTCATCAGCGCCGTTTCCGGCAAAGCGCGGTTTGTAGTCGAATAACTGCTTCGGTGCTTTTTTTATTTTCTCTGTACGATTATAAAGCGAAGCCAGCCACAATCTCCAATACCCCCCCTGAAAATTCCCGAATTTTTGTCAGAAAAGCCGAAGCAAGCTGAAGTGTTCTGACGTGTGGTGACGTGTTCATCTATGCTATAATGTTGTCACCGAACAAAATTCGGAAATTCTTTCAGGAAGGAGTTGAAACTATTGGAACTGAGACCATACCAGACCGAAGCCGTCGAGCGTGTCCATGAAGCCTGGGCGTCCGGCGCGAGATCGCCCTGCCGCCTTCGCGTAAGATGAATTGCGTTTCTCAATCGTCGTGTCGCGGAGGCTCTTCTGACCTCCACAGACTCGGAAGTCTTCGGTGAAGCCGGATTCAGACTCGTATCTTTTTCGGTGGGCGGCGAGCGCGTCGATGAGCGGCTGAGGCATTCTGATGTCGCGGATGGACGGACCGTTCTTTGTCTCGGTCTCGCGGTCGGCGCCCTTGAGCTTCTGATTGACGCTCCGGCGGATGCGGATGGTATCGCCGTCGATGTCCGACCACTTCAGCGCGTTTATTTCGCCCTTGCGCATTCCGGTGAAGAAGGCGATCATGAAGAAGACGTAGTAATCCCAATCGGTCAGAGTCTGACACTTCTCGGCGCGTTCCTTCGCGACCGCGATGTAACGCCTGAACTCGTCGGCGGTGTAGTAGCGGATCTTTTTCTCGGGCGTGTCGAACTCGGTCGGCTTGATTCTGCCGATCTGCTTCATCGGGTTCTACGGGTATAAGAACCCGGAATGTATTCGAGCTTGACGGCGAAGTTCAGCATGGCTGAGAGTTCTTTGCAGTAGTTCCCGGCGGTTGTGCGTTTGATGTCGCGCGAGACGATGCCGGTCTTGAACTTCTGCGCCGCGGCGACGCTGAACCTGTCGAGCTTTATGTCGCCGACGAGAGGGAGGATAGTACTCTCGAACATACGACGCTTTTTGTCCCACGTGCTTTCGCGGAGCTCTGACTTGCAGGCTTCGATATACTCGTCATACAGATCTTTCATCGTCTTCCGCGCGGCGGGTGCAAATACCGCCCCCCAAACACCACTTGTACGGTAAATGCAAGCCGCCAAAACGCTTAGATAAGGTTCATCCGCAAAAATCAGTACCATTTCTTCTCAGCATCAGCTTAGCAGAAAGCAACATCCTTCCGCAGCGACCAT
>CAKSOR010000128.1 GCA_934477985.1 uncultured Eubacteriales bacterium | reverse complement strand
GAACAGGCATTCACCGTTCGCGAAGGTCTGTTCCGGAACGTAATTCTTCGGACCAAAGTAGACTCCCTCGGTTCGCTTGAAGAGCGAGTAGAGTTTTTCATACGAGGTGACAGAACGCTCATTGTAGAATGTAAGCTGCGGAATACCATCCTTGTCCTTGGTACAGAGCTTTATACCGAGCGCGGCATTCCATGGTCCGGGACGATCCTCGACTACGACAAGACCGTAGAAATCCCCCTCGTCAGCTTTTCCTGAGCCGTTAAGATCGGTGTAAACGCCCTTGGAAAGCTCGGTGAGCCGATCAAGCGTCCACTTGCCGTCATAAACGTCCTTGTAGAGAAATTCGTAATTCTTGTAGTAATCAACGACCTTTGTCTGGTTGAAGAAGACGCCTATGAGCGACGAGATCGACGAGAGATTCATAGAACCGACCATATAATACAGCTGATTCTTGTATGTGAGTTCGTTCGAAAAGTCCTGATTCCACCATGGCTTTGAAAAGTCTAGGTATTCCATGTCGTGGACGTTCATCAGAAGTCCGTCCATGCCGAGCACCGCGCCGTAGAACATATAGAAGCCCACAATGTCATATGAAGCGTCCCCAGCCATTACGGACTGCCTGAGAAGATCACCGACGGCTTCGCTTGTCATTGTGTTCGTTCCGGGAGCTTTGATGAGGTTTAGCTTGACTCCGAGCTCTTCCTCGACTTTGACGTTGCGGTCATAGACAGCGTCATTCACAATGTCGCCGTTCTGAGAATCGACGCCGTAGTCTATCATATACTGTGGAGTCTCACGCGCAAGGCAGTTCAGTTCAAGACCGCCGAAATCAAGGCTCTCGGGAATAGAGTGGCTTATGAGCTTTCTGCCGTATTTGTCCAGTTCCTGAGTGGTCTCATCTCCGGAACTGACCGCGGTCGTCTCAGTGTCCGGCGCTTCGGTGCTTTCGCACGCTATCGCGGTCAATGTAAGGATCGTGAGCAAAAGTGATATACACCTTTTCGCATTTTTCATAATCGAATCCCTCCAATATATAAATCATATATATATAATAGCATATACTGTGTCACTTTGCAATAATTATCTGCTCAGATAATGTAAAAATTTGCTCAGATACTTGACGCAATCATAAAAATGTGTTAAAATAGTTCGGGTGGTGATAAGATGAGAACGAAAGTGCTTTTATATAAATCCGGAGAAGACCGGGAGATCAGCGCAAGTCATGAGACCATCCCACGCCAGATGGACTGTTTTCATTTTCACAAAAAGCGTGAGCTGTGTTTCGTCGAATCCGGGCGTTCAGACATAATCACTGAAGAAGGGCGGTTTTCAGCGGACGGACCTTTCATAACGCAGTATCCGGAGGGAATGCTTCATGCGCAGAGGAACGATCCGGAAGTTCCGTACTCAAGGTGGCTTGTGAGCTTTGATCCGTGCTTTCTGCACGAGCTGTTCGGTGCGCGGCTGACCGACTCATTTTTCGTCCTGAATCTCGACAAAAAGATCGCGTCGGGATTCCGGATGATATTCGGTCTGATAATCGAGTCGGAGCTTGGGAAAGAGGCGGACACGGTCGACGAGCACGTGAAATTCCTCATCGCCGCGATGTATGCCGAGCTGATACCGTTAATTCCGCAGAATGCTTCGCTAAAGAGCGTGGTCTCCAACCAGAAGCGCATCTTCGACATCTGCCGCTACATCGACACCCATTTTGCCGAGCGGCTCACCCTTGACATTCTCTCGCGGGAGTTTTTCATCGGGCGCGCGACGCTTGTCCGCGGATTCAGACAGGTGCTTGACATGACGGTCGGCGACTACATACAGAACGTGCGTATATCAAAGGCAAAGCGCCTGCTCATGATGGGAAAATCCATAGCTGAGGTCGCGGACGAGTGCGGGTATGTCAGCCCGAGCTATTTTGTGCAGGTCTTCCGCCGCGCTGAAAATCTCACTCCCGCTTCGTACGTCGAAAGCTGCCGTCAGATGCTTGAAAGTTCGGGGGAGTCCTCGTAATGACTGTTTTTTCGCGCAGACCGGCCGCGCTTGCCGCGGCGCTCTGTATTCCGCTCTCATTCGCCGCGGCTTACCTTGGGTTTTCCGGACGGCTCGCCCTGATTCTCATCGTGACCGCGCTTTCATCCGCGGCGGCGGTGAAGCTGAAAGAATCCGGACTGCGCGTCGCGACGATGCGCGCCTTTTCGTTTGTGCTGATAGCCGGGACTATGGCGCTCTTACAGCTGCTGACCGCGGTCGCGCTTTATGATTTCGGAATAGCCCCATTCGAACGGCTCGCCGCCAGGGAGGGCGTTTCGGGTATAAAAGCGGTGGTTACCAGAGTCCGTTCCGAGACGGACTGGAACGCGACCTACGAAATCAGTCTCACCGAGCTTGGCGGCGAAAGAAAATCCTCGGCAGGACTGCTCCTGTGCAAAGGCTCGTACGCGCTCGCGATCGGCGACGAAATCGACTGCGACGTGATATTCATCGAACTCGACGAGGTTTACTCTGACATCGGACTCGATAAATATGATCTCTGTGCCGACGGAATCAGATTCGCCTGCGAGCCGGTCGGTGAGATCAGCCATGCGGGTCGGCGCGCGACATTCCGGACAGAGGTCGAGGAACTGCGCACACGTATCGGTGGAATCGCTGACGTTTACGCGGGCGATGAGACCGGCGCGGTGATAAAGGCTCTGCTTTTGTCGGATAAGCGCGGACTCGGCATCCTGAAACGCGACATGTCGCGCGCCGGGGTATCGCATCTTCTGGCGCTGAGCGGAATGCACCTCGCCGTCATCTGCGGAATGATCGAGGCGGTGTCGAAGAAGATGAGGCTGCCGCTCCATTTCCGCATGATTCTGCAACTTATCGGAGCGCTGATATTTCTTATCGTATCGGCGTTTCCGTACTCACTGGTCAGGGCGTCGGTCATGCTGCTTCTGCTTAGCGCCTGTCGTTTCATCGGACGCGACCGCGATCCGATAACCGCGCTGTTTCTCTGCTGCTGGCTGATAGTTTTCGCCGACCCGTCGGCGATACACGACGTCGGATTCCAGCTCTCGGTCTCAGCGACGCTCGGCGTGCTGATAACGCTCGAAGCCGAGGCTGTGCTGCGCATGAAACTCGGGAAGTACACGCACGGGCGTCCGGTTCTGCGAAGAATACGGAACCTCATCTTCTCGATATTCGTGTCGCTGGGCGCGACGCTCTTTGTGCTCCCGCTCCAGTGGATACATTTCGGCGAGATGTCGCTGATGAGCGTCCCGGCGACGCTGATAATCGCGCCGATGGTGACTGTCATGCTCTGGCTGATAATTCCGTTCGCGATAGCCGGGCTGACCGGACTGAGTCCTGTCGCGTTCATCCTCGGGAAGGGCATAGCGTTTTTTACGGGGTGTATGCGGTGCGTCGCCGGGGCAATGTCTGAGCTTCCGACGCTTATCCCGCTCAGATATAAGTTTGTTCCGGTCTTCATCGTGCTGTTCATCGCCGCCGCGTTCCTTCTGAAGAGGTTCCGCGGCACGGAATTCCTGAGCCTGCTCGGTGTATTCTGCGTTTTCGTGACCGCGTACATCGGCACGGTCACGGTATACGAGCAGTTCCGCGCAAGGAAGAATGAGCTCTGGTTCAAAGAGTACAAGACAAATGACGCGGCGGTCGTCTATTCGTCTGGAAAATGTGTCGCAGTCGATATAAGCGACGGCTCGTCGGCGCTCATGAAATGTGTCGCGAGGGATCTGCCCGACCACAATGTCTGCGAGATCGACACGCTTGTGCTGACTCATCTTCATCGCGGTCACGCGGTGTCGCTCAAGCGGTTGTGCTATGAGCGCATGGTGCGCCGCGTGCTTATCCCCGAGCCGTCGGGCGACGCGGAGATAAGCTATTCGACTGAAATAAAGCGCACCGCGTCCGAGCTCGGTGTAAACGTCGTCGAATACGCACGCGCGCCGGTTGTCTCGATCAGGTTCGGCGGATTCGGAATGGCAATTTCAGCCGGAGAGAAGCTGAAGCGATCGGTGCATCCGCTCATCGGAATAGAATTCGATCTCGGCGGCGGGAAAATCTTCTACGCCGGCGCGTCGTACTGGGAAGGTGGAGACACACCGGTCGCCGACGCGGTCGTGATCGGTAATCACGGTCCGAAGGTGAAGAGCGATCCGCCTGATTATGGAGTGCCGACAATGCCGGCAGGCGGAACGGAGTTCAGAAGCAGGGCATAGAATAACGCCGTTGTCGGCGGTGAGGTGAGTGTCAGCTTGCTGCGTTCAGCCGATGGTTTTTGCGTGTAGTTTCAGTCGAGCGGCTTTGCCGCCCGGCGCCGCGACCGCTTCGCGGTCGCGGCGCGCAGGCGGGGACTCACGTCCCCGTCCGCCTCGTAGCCGAGGCGGATGGCGAGCAAGCTCGCCACCTGTCCGCCGCGAGGCGCCAAAGCGTCCCGCGGCGGCTGCGCGGCTGCGCCGCGCAGCCGCGCCCGGCTCGGGCAAGCCCGAGCCGGGCGTTCGCGGGCTGCGCCCGCGAACCTCAGGCTGCCGCGTTGCGGCAGCCCACCACTAAAAAGCGCGCCGCCGGAACCCCGGCGGCACGCTTTTCTTCAAAACAAAATAACCTCACTCAATCTCCAGATCCGCGCGATCACAAAGCAATATCGGATACTCCGCGATCGGCACGTCGACCGAGATCCCGCGCCCGATCTTCGCCTCAGCCCGGAACACCTCGCCAGAGTAAAGATCAATAACAACCGGCTCGCGCATCTCCCGCACATCCTCAAGCGTCTCGACATCAAGCCGCATCTCGCCGACAATCCCGCGCTCAGCCTCAATGTCTGTCGGCAGATACCAGACATACATCTGCCCGCCATTCCGCTTCAGCGCGAAATGGCGCAGAGCACTGACATTCTCCCGCCCGAAAGCCTTCTCATCCTTCACATCGACCCCAAAATACGCCTCCAGCGGCTCAATATCACCCGAAAGCACATGTGCAAGCCGCGAGATCGCGTAATATGACTCCTTCGGCGTATACACAATACCGTTGAGTATCCCCTGCGCCGCCGGCTTCTTAATCACCTCATTGGCCTTCTCGTACGGTCTCTCCCACACGTCCGCCATCTGAAAAAACGAGTGCAGCTTCAACCCCAGCCCCGCGTCGGTCATCATTCTCCTGAGCATGTAAACCGCCTGCTGATGCTCACTGCCATCATTCGCCGGGTCAGGGTGCATCCAGTGCCCCTTAGGAAACCACGACGGATAACCGCCCTCGCCCATCCAGAGCTCAGTCCCCTCAAACCCATACTTCCTGAACAACCGCCGCAGATGCGAAACCTGCTCCCCATAGTTCCGCTCCGCACAGATCCTATACCAATGCATGCAGTAAAAATCAAGCAGATCAGGCGTCAGCCCCTCAAGCAGAGTCGAAACATAACCAAACCACGAACCTGAGGTGCAAGTCCCCAGCTTAGCACCCGGAAACACCTCGCGTATCGCGCGCCCGGTGATCGTAATCAGCTCCGCGAGCTTAAACGCGTCGGGCGCGTGCGGATACCAGAAAGGTCTGATGTCCGACTCGTTCCAGATCTCATAGTGCGTTATCCTGTCCCTGAAATGCTCCGTGAGCGCCTTCACGAACCGCAGCCACGCCGCGACGCACTCCTCGCCATAGTAGAGCGGCACACACCCGACCGCCGTCTTGTTGCTCTCCGGAATCCCCTCCATATAGAGCGGATTTCCGAAACCGACATTGAACCAAGGCTCAACCCCGCGCTTCAGAAGATTATCGACAATATCGTCGAGCCATCCGAAATCAATAACGCCCTTCACAACCTCACATTTAGCCCAACCGGTCTGAACGCGAGCGTACTTGACGCCGCTCGCCCCCAGAAGATCATAGCATTTCTCTGGTCTGAAAAGCTCGCGGTCAAGGCACTCAAAGCCGATCGAAACAAGCGACTTCTCAATCTTCGCGGACGGTATCGTCCTGAGTTTTCCGATAAGTTCCATATTGCTCTCCTTGAATGGATTATTTTCACATACAATTATACTCATTCAATGCGGAAAAATCAAGCACCAGACGCGCAAATAAATGTCCGTAACGCGCATTTTCAACGTCACAAAACATCAAGCCGCAGAACAAAACCATCCGCGCCGCGCGTCAGCAAGACATCAACCCCATCCGGAACAATCTCCGCAATCTCATCCTCGGAGTACGGATGAAACACCATGCCATCCCACTTCCCGGCGTTGAACAGATAGTCACCGTCACCGTTCACCTCATGCGGCTCAGACTCATACTCATCGTCCGAAAAATCAAGCGTCACAAAGACAATCCCGCCGGGGCGGACTATCCGACAGAGCTCTTCAAGCGCGGCAACCGCGTCTCTCTTCGGCAGGTGGTCAACAACATCCCGCGAGACAACCGCGTCGAATAAGCTATCATCATACCCGGTCTCAAGCAGACTCGCGGCCTTCAGACACGCCTCCGCGCAGGACCTCCCAAGCACCCTGCGCGCGATCTCAACCGCGCGCGCTGAAATATCGAACCCTCTGACCGAAAACCCATTCCTGGCAAGCCGTAGACAATAAGCCCCGCAGCCGCACCCCGCGTCGCATACCATCCGCGCTCCGACTGACCGCAAATACTCAATCACCGCGTCAGTGCCAGCCTCTCTTTCCGACCGCTCCACATACCCGGCGATCCGCCCGGCATCGGCATTCTCCCAAGAACAATCCCAAAATGTACCCATGCAAACATCCTTTCCGCAAAATTGAAAGCATACGCGAAATTCGCTCTTTTCCGTGCGCCGAAAGCGCACGGAAAAGACGGTGTCAGCAAGCTGCCACCGTTCGCGAGCCGGCAAAAAATATGCTGCGCATCTTTTTTGCCGGCTCGGCGTCGCGCCCGCTGCGCGGTCGCGACGCGCAGGCGGGGACTCACGTCCCCGTCCGCCTCGCTCACGAGGCGGATGGCGCTGCGCGCCACCTGACCCGCCGGGCGGCGCAGCGCCCGGCGGGCTGGGGGGCTGCCGCCCCCTGCAACCCCCGCCGCGGCGCGCTACGCGCGCCGCGCGCAGG
>CAKSOR010000127.1 GCA_934477985.1 uncultured Eubacteriales bacterium | reverse complement strand
CGACAACCATGCAGGAACTTAATTGAATTATTTCACGTTCGTCACTAAACCCAGCGTTATCTCACCAATTTTTAAAATAAAGTAAAATATTTTGAATAATTTCAGGAAACCTCTTGCATTTTTCAATGATCTGTGCTATAATAATAATCAACACTCAATCTCACAGGGGGAAAGAACATGCAGCCCAGAGACTTAAATAATTCGTTCGCAAATAATTTCACGCACTCGGTCGATAACCACGAGCTCTTTGACTCACTACTCGTCGGATGTCGCGAGAGCTACTCAATCCCCGCCGCCGCGTTCACAAACTATAACGTAAAACGCGGTCTGCGCAATCCCGATGGAACCGGTGTCATGGCTGGCATCACAAAAATCGGTAACGCGCACGGCTATATAATCAATGAGGGCGATAAAGTCCCGATAGAGGGCGAGCTGTATTACCGCGGCTACAACGTCGCCGACCTCATCCGCGGCTATACGTCAGAGGGACGCTATGGCTTCGAGGAGACCTCGTACCTGCTCTTCTTCGGCGACCTTCCGACCGAAAAGCAACTGGGAGACTACGACACCCTTTTGTCCTCCTACCGTTTCCTGCCGCCGAGATTTACCGACGAGGTCATCATGCGCGCGCCTACTCAGTCGCTGATGAACAAGATCGCGACCGCCGTTCTCTCGCTCTACGCCTACGACGAGAACCCCGACGAGACGAGCCTTGAAAATATGCTCCGCCAGGCCATGCAGCTTTTAGCGCGCCTGCCGATTATCGCCGCGCAGGCCTACGCCTTCAACCGCAGCTATTTCTACGGCGAGAGCCTCAATATCCATAACCCTCTGAATGACCTCTCGACCGCGCAGAACTTTCTTCGCATAATGCGTCCTGACTGTTCCTTCACCGAGGACGAGGCGAAGCTCCTCGACCTTTGCCTTGTGCTCCACGCCGAGCACGGCGGCGGTAACAACTCGGCTTTCACCTGCCGCGTCGTGTCCTCGTCCGGAAGCGACACCTATTCGGCAATCGCTTCGGCTATCTGCTCGCTTAAGGGTCCGAAGCACGGCGGCGCGAACATCAAGGTTCAGGAGATGTTCGACTACGTCAAGGCGGGCGTCGAAAACTGGGAGAGCGACGACGAGGTCGCGTCCTTCCTCGAAAAACTCCTCCGCGGCGAAGAGGGCGACCACTCCGGTCTCATCTACGGTATGGGTCACGCGATATACACCCTCTCTGACCCACGCGCCGTCATGCTCAAGAAGTACGCGAAGGATCTCGCGAAAGGCAGTGAGTTCGAACGCGAGTTCGCTCTGCTTGAGTCTATCGAGCGCCTGACTCCCGAGGTCTACGCAAAATACAAGGGCAGCGACAAGAATATCTGCGCGAACGTCGACCTCTATTCCGGACTCGTCTACCGCATGCTCGGAATCCCGCAGGAACTCTATACCCCGCTCTTCGCGATAGCCCGCATGGCAGGCTGGTGCGCTCACCGCATCGAGGAGGTCTGCACCGGCAAGCGGATCATCCGCCCCGCGTACAAGGCAATCGCCAAGACCCGCGAGTACACGCCGATCGAGGAAAGACATCTCTCGGATTATTGAGAAAGCACGGAATAATCCGACCTTTCGCGAAAATGCGCGGAACACGTCAATCCGGCGAAAACGCACTTAAGCTCTCTTCCGCCGCAAAGCCGGATTCCGTTTTGGTAACAAAAAGCATCCCGGAGAAAATCTCCGGGACGTTTTTTATCTGCGCAGTCATGCGCCCAGGCGCGAAAGTCAGCCCTCATACTGCTCCTTGAGCTTCATGATCTCCTCGACCGTGAGTCCGGAGTATCTGGCTATTTCCTCCTCGGTAAACCTGCCGTCAGCAAGCAGTTTTTTTGCCGCATTGACTGCATGCTCATATTTGCCTTGCTGTTTTCCGCGCTGTTCCCCACGCTGTTCCCCGCGCAGTTCATACTTTCTCAACAGTTCTTCTAAAGTTCTGCAACGACGCTCATTATCCATGTCAGCCCTCATACTGCTCCTTGAGCTTCATGATCTCCTCGACCGTAAGTTCAGAGCATTCGGCTATTTCCTCAACGGATAATCTGCCGTTGGCAATCAGCTTTATTGCCATATTGACCGCACGCTTATGTTCCCCGCGCAGCTCATACTTCTTCGTCAGATCCTCTACCGCTCTGCACATCTGCTCATTACCTCCCTCTGTTTCCTTGAAATAATCCACTCTCTCAGCTATCGGCGAATAGAACATGTCGTCGCCGGTTCTGCAATGGAAATCATGCATCAGCTTTCCGATCGGGTCACTATGCCTGTATTCCCCGTTCACATAGATTATATGCGCACCGTCGTCAAAGCTCTCGCCAAGCTCGCACACAGTCCGCTCGACATGATACATCGGCAAACCGCGCCCGAATTTGTCCCGCTCGGTTATGAATATAACATACGTGTCGGCAAGCTCGTCAAAATCCTGCGCCTTCTCGAGAAGCCCGCTGTCAATCATGCTGCTGTAGAATCTGGCGCGTCTGACCTGCGCACCCCGCTCCGAGCGCTGAATCTCTATGTTGTAGACCTTTCCGGACTTGTCGACCGCCTTGACATCCAGCCTTATCGACCGCCCCATCAGACTCTTGTACTCAACCTGAGTCTTCACGCTCTCGACCGTCAGGTCGTCACGCTCCAGTATTATCCCGAGCACAAACCCTACAAGCTCCGGCTCGTCGTTGAAAACCACCGACATGAAATCGTCGTCCATCAGCCTGAAATCCGCGACAATCGCACGTATTTCGGCAATCTCCTCCGGCGTCCTGCCGGCGAAAAGTTCATCGGACATCACAAAGTCCCCCTGTCATTGTCCTTACATACATATTTTATCACGTTCTTATGGAAATGTCAAGCCCCGCCGCAATCTTTCCGCGCAAATTTTCTGTAAATTAAAACCGCCGCTGAAACCAGCGGCGGCGCGTCAAAATCGGTCAGTCATTCGGATATTTCTCCCGCATGAGGTCGTCGTACATCTTCCCTAAAAGATCAAGCTCCTTCTGAAGCGTCGTCTCGCGGCACTTCACAATAGTGGTGATCGCTCTGGCGCGTTCAGCGTCTCCGATTCCGCCCTCCGGACTCTCGTTGATCTTGAAGTCCTTCAGCATTCCGAGAGCTTCATAGATGTGCTGGCAGTCGAGTCTCACCTGATCCATTCGTTCAAGGATGAGCTCGGGCGTTACGCGGTTCTCGCCAAGCGAGCTGTAATCTTCGGGTGTGACCTCAGTCAGGCGGGTTTCTGCGTTATTTATGTCTTTCATTATATTATCCTCCGGTATTTCCGGTCGGTCGACAAGGCAGATCTCCGACTCTTCAGGACCTGTCCATATCGCCCGTCCGGCTTTGACAAGTCCCCTCGCGCGCCTTTTGTAGGTCGGCGAGAGAGCGTTTCCTTTCATATCTGTGACGCGAATCATGTTTTCTTTCAATGGGTGTCCTCCCCTTTCGCGATTTTCATAGAGCAAGCTCAGTTCTGTTTTTTGTGATGGGTGGCGTCCCCATATATATGATAGCATATTCCGGAGGATTTGTCAAGGGGTTTAAGAAAAATTAAAGGGACGGCGAAGCCGCCGTCCCAAGGTTTTATTTCTTCAGAGTCTCCGCGTAAGGGTCGACATTGTTTGCAAACACCGGCTTCAGCCTGAACGTGAAGCTGAATTCCTTCGCGCTCAGCTGATACTTCGGATCAAGCGCGGGTCCGCAGGAGTTCGAGCCGCTGCCCGACTGCGCGTAGTCGATGTTGAACACAGTCTCCTTCATCGGCACAAGCTCATAGTCGTGCGCCGTCTCGGTCAGCTGCTTCGACGAGAAGTGCATCGCGTTGAACGAGAAGTCCTTTCCGCCAGCCGTCGCCAGGAGTCCGTGTCCCGCGACAGACGAGACCATCGCCCACTTCGTGAAGCAGTGCGCCGAGTTCTCCTGAGGTCTTACGTAGGGCTCGAAATTCGCGGTCGCCGTCCGGCTGAACTCGCCCATGTGCGACGCGAGATTCTTGTCCTGATAGCACTCGCCCGGACCGAAGCCGAACCAGCGGACATTCTCGCTCGTCTCCGGCATCGTCAGTTCGAGTCCGAAGCGCGGCAGGAACGGCATGTTCTCGCCGACCTTGACGTCGTAGGTGAATCTGATCTCTCCGGTCGCGAAGACGACGTACCTGACGTTTGCCCTCAGAACCGGCGCGGACGGAGCAGCCCCGAGCGAGATCTCGGACTCGACGACCGCCTTCTTCTCGCTCACATCCGAAAGCTTCATCGAATAGCACTTGACGACCGCCTTGTCGTAACGCTTGCCAAACCACTGATTCTTGACATTCCGGTCGTTGTCCATCGGAGCGCGCCAGACAGTCAGCTTCGCCGGCTTTGTGATCAGCGCGCGACCGTTGTCGACTATCGACGCGAGCTCGCCGTGAGCCTTGTCGAAGCTGTAAACCGTCTCCTCGGCTCTGATCGTGATAAAGCGCTCGTCCTCGGACGCGGTCAGCGTCAGGTACTCCGGTACAGACTTCCCGGTGCACTGAACCGCCGGGACAGGCGTGTCGAGCTTAATCTGCACGAATCCGACCTCGTGACCGACCTTAGCCCACTCTGTCGAGCGGTTCTGCCTGAACGAGAGGTTCAGATAGCAATAGCCGTCGGTCGCCTTGCAGCCGAGCGTGAAGTCAGCTCCGGACTGAGGCTCTACATTCAGCGAACGGATAGTTCCGCCCGCGATTTCACTGCCGTTTCTCTCAAGCGACCAGACGAGGTTTATGTCCTCAAGCGACTTGAAGAATCTGAGGTTCTTCACCCTTATCGTGCAGTCGATCGGATTCAGCATCTCAGCCGCGACCGGCTTGATCGCCTCTTTGAGCTCAAGCAGACCGGTGTGGACGCGGCGGTCGGGGTAAACCAGTCCGTCGACGCAGAAATTGCCGTCGTTAGGATTGTCGCCGAAGTCTCCGCCGTAGGTGAACTGCGCCTTTCCCATCTTGTCGCGCAGAGCTACCGAGTGGTCGATGAACTCCCAGACGCAGCCGCCGAAGAAGGAGTCGTTCGCGTAGATCGTCTCCCAGTACTCGCGAAGGTCGCCGGGACCGTTGCCCATCGCGTGGCAGTATTCGCAGAGGAAGAGCGGCTGAGTGAACTTATCGTCGTGGCAGTACTCGTCGCACCACTTCGGATTCGGGTACATGTGGCTCTCGACATCGACTACGTCGGTCGCCTGAACTCCCTTCAGATAGCCGGTATGCGCGCCCTCATAGTGAACCACGCGCGAGAGGTCGCGGCTCTTGATGTAAGCCGACATTGCGCGGTGGTTGTCTCCGAAGCCGGACTCGTTTCCGAGCGACCAGAAAATCACCGACGGATGGTTCTTGTCCCGCTCGACCATGCGCTTTGCGCGGTCAACGTAGGCTTCCTTCCATTCCGGAGCGTGCGAGAGACGCGACCAGTCGCGCTCCTCGATGCGCTCAGCGTTCCAGTGATTGTCGCCGATTGCCATTCCGTGCGTCTCGATGTCAGCCTCGTCGCAGACATAGATTCCGTAGCGGTCGCAGAGCAGCGTGAAGCGAGGGTCGTTCGGATAGTGCGAAGTTCTGACCATGTTGACGTTGTGCGCCTTCATTATGAAGATGTCGTTCTTCATGTGGTCAAGCGGAGTCGCGTGACCGAGGTCGGGATGGCTGTCGTGGCGGTTGACGCCCTTCGCCTTGACCTTCCTGCCATTTATATAGAGCACCTTGTCGATTATCTCGAGCCGGCGGAATCCGACGTCAAAGTGGATTATCTCCGCGCTGCAGGTGAGATAGAGCGAGTAGAGATTCGGCTCTTCGTCCGACCAGAGCGCCGGATTCTCAACCTTGAAGCTGATGACGCCGTTCTCGGACCTGCCCTCGGCGAGCAGCTTGCCGTGCCTGCACTCAAACGAGTAATCGACCTCGACCGGCTCTGAGGTCACAAGCTCGACTCTGACCTCGCCCGACTTCAGATCCGGCGAGAGCTGAGGCTTCACGAAAGCGTCGACTATACGCGCGGGCTCGCGGTAAAGCAGATAGACCTCGCGGAAGATGCCCGACATGCGCCACATGTCCTGATCCTCGAGGTAAGAGCCGTCGCACCACTTGAGGACGACGACCTTGATATTGTTGCGTCCGGGAACGAGATATTTCGTTATCTCGATCTCGCTCGTCATGTGCGAGACCTGGCTGTAGGCGGCGAACTTTCCGTTTATGTAGAGGTAGAAGCAGGAATCGACGCCCTCGAAGTTAATGAAGACCTTCTTCGACGTCAGAATCGCCGACGGGACTGTGAAGTCGCGCGAATAGACTCCGCAGGGGTTGTCGTCCGGGACGTTCGGCGGGTCGACCGGATAGGGGTAGTTGACGTTCGTGTAGTTCGGGACGTCATAGCCGCGCTCAGTCATGACCTGCCAGTTCATCGGGACGGTGAGCTTCTCCCAGCCGCCGATCTTCTCCGGGTCTTCGAGCTCAGCGACCGAGCTGAAGAACTTAAAATCCCAGTCTCCGCAGAGCGACTTGAAATAAGCCGAGCCGGCGCGGTCAACAGAAGCCGCCTTCTCCTTGGTCTCGGCAGGTACGAAGTAGGCTCTCGGCTCTTCGCAGCCGTAGTGAAGCACCTCGGTGGATTTGTGATAGTTCGGTAAGATAAACATTTTTCTCTCCTGCTGAATTCATTGAATCAGCGTTTTCTTACATGGCGAAGGGACGGGCTTTTGCCCGTCTCTTCAGGTATTGAGCTTATCTCGCTACGATGCCGCCCTTTTCGTCGAGCTCGACGAGAGCATTGTATCTGTGCGGGCAGGTGGTCGGAGTCGAGATCGCAAAGCCCTTGGGAGCAGCCCAGTGAACCGCGTTGGTGAGGATCTTCTGGACATAGGGGTTGTAGAAGGATCTGTAGGACTCGTGACCGGGCTGGAAGTAGAAGATCTTGCCTATGCCGCGGTAGAAGGTGCAGCCGCTTCTGAAGATGTTTCCGCCCTGATACCAGCTTGCGAAAATAAGCTCGTCAGGCTGCGGGATGCGGAAGGGCTCGCCGTACATCTCCTCAAGTCCGAGGTCGAAGTA
>CAKSOR010000126.1 GCA_934477985.1 uncultured Eubacteriales bacterium | reverse complement strand
TGCTTAAGGCGTTAGCCGTGAATTGTGCGGTATTGCCTTAAACATAAATGCAAGCCTTTTTCGCGTGAAAACTCCAATTATTCAGCTTATCCTGCACAATCAAAGGAGCCAGACCATGACCATTTTTGTAAGCGACTACACCTCGCCATCCGCGCCAGACTGCGCCGATGGCATCCGCAGAGCAATCGCCGACGCCAAAAGACTCGGCGCTTCCGAGCTCCATTTCGGCGCGGGAACTTACCCGCTGATCTCATCTGTTGACATTGCCACCGATCAGAGCGCCCACGACGCCGGCGCGAAGCTCACCGCCACAAAGGCCGTCCTGCTTCTCTTCGAGGGCTTCAGGAACTTCACAATCAGCGGCGAAACCGACGAAAACGGCGAGCCCGCCACTGTCCTTGCCGGAACAAACACACTCGAGCTCCACTCGATCCAGCCCTCAATCCTCTGGTGCGACAACTGCCCGAACCTGACCGTGAAGAATCTCGCCTTCACCCGCGCGCCCGAGTTCGCGTCAGCCGGCAGCGTTGAGTCGCTCGACGGCGGTAAAATGACCGTCCGCGTGCTCGACGGCTGTCCCTGCTATGACGGCATGGGGACTCACTGCATGAACCGCTTCACACCCGACCGTCAGATGATCTACGAGAGCCTTTCCTACGGTCCGGGGCTCGGCACGACCTTCAGACTCGTCGGCGACCGCCTGCTCTCGGTCGAGTCCGAGAAACTCGCCGGCAAAGTCAAGGTCGGCGATCTCGTCACCTGGCACCAGGGCGCGCAGACCGACTTCCAGGTCTATTTCGGGCGGATAGAGAATCTGAGACTCTCGAATCTCCGCACCTACAACTCGAACGGCTTCGCGATGATCGCCTTCGAGTGCCATGACATAAAAGCCGACCGCGTCGTCTTCAAGCCGCGCGGAAATCAGCTCTTCACCGCCCCGCGCGACGCCTGGAAGCTCCACAAGTGCTCGGGACACATTGAGATCTCGCGCTTTTATGTTGAGGGCGTCCGTATGGACGGACAGAACGTGCACAACAACTACATGTTCGTCATAAAAAAGCTCGGCGACAGCTCGATGCTTGTCGCCGCCGAGAACGCCCGCAGCGACTTCCGCACCTCCGGCGGACTCGACGGTCGGATAGGCTTCTATGTCGACGAAAAATGTGTCGGAAAGCTGACCCTCAAATCCTACGAGCACCTCTCGACCACCGTGGAAAACGGCAAGACGATGCAGCACTACCGCTTTGATTTCAACGAGCCGATCGACTTCGGATGCGAGGGCGGACTGGCGCTCGCCGACTGCTTCATGCCCGACTTCTACCACTGCCACGACTCGGAGTTTTACAATGTCGCGGGCGCGGGACATCTCTTACGCATCTCGCACGTGCTCATCGAGAACTGCCGCTACAAAAACATGATGAACGCCGGAATAATGCTCGGCGCGGAGTTCCCGACCCACCACGAGGGCGGCAACTGCGAGGACGTCAAGGTACGAAACTGCGAGTTCGACAACTGCGGCTTCTCTCCGCGCTACGGAACTGTCGGCTGTATTGGCGTGAACTCGTCGGGCTTCAGGACGCCGGTCAACCACAACATAAGGATAGAGAACTGCGGTTTCAGAAACTCGGGTGTCGGCGTCGATCTGCACCTCGCCTTTGACGTGCGGATAAGCAACTGCCGGTATGAGAACCTCACCGAGGATGTACGCCTCTCATAAAATTTGATTTTTTTCGGTTTTTCTCTTGACATCGGCGCGTTACTGTTTTATAATATAGAGGAAACGCTGATTTAAGGTTGTTTTTGCGCTGAAAAACCCACAAATTCAAGCCTTTTCAGCGCAAAAACTCGATTTATTCAGCTTATTCTGAAGGACAACAACTCAAGGAGAAACCGAAATGAAACTCGTAAAACGCCTGCTCGCGATGGCTTCGAACCATATCGGCACGATGCTCTTCGCGGCACTCGGAATCGTCGGCGCGGCGCTTCTCAACCTGGTCACGCCAGCGCTGATGCGCCGCTTCACCGCCTCGATCTCGGATGTCGACACGCTGACAAAGAAAGCGCTCTGGGTCTACGCCGGAGCGCTGCTCATCGCCTACATAGTCCGCGCCGTCTGCCGCGGGATAACCCTCGGTGTCGCGCACATCGCCGCCTGGGAATTCGTCGCCGAGCTGACGCTCAAGGTCTATGACAAATACGAACAGCTCTCGATGCGCTACTTCCAGGACAAACAGACCGGCGACCTGATGAGCCGCATGATAAACGACACGCGCCAGCTCGAGGTGCTGATCGCCCACTCGATCCCCGACCTCTCGGGCAACCTGTTAATCGTCGCCGGTGTCGCGGTCATGATGTTCACAATAAACGTGAGACTCGCGCTGATAACGCTGATCCCCGTGCCATTCATCGTCTTCTTCGGCTGGCTTTACTCAAAGAAAGTCGCGCCGATGTTCCGGATAAATTCGCGCGTCTACGGTGAGCTGAACGGCGTCACGCAGGACAATCTGACCGGCATGAAGGAAATCCAGGCGTTCGGCTGCGAGGAGAGCGAGCACGTCAAAATGCGCGAGAACTGCCGCTATTACGCGAAGGTCAACATCCGCGCGAACCTCGCCAACGCCGTATTCACACCCGGAATCGAGCTTGCCACCTCGGTCGGAACGATAATCGTCGTGCTCTTCGGAGGAATGCTCGTGCTCGACGGACAGATGGCTGTCCCCGACATCGTCGGATTCATCATGTACTTAAGTCTCTTCTACTCGCCGCTCGCCGTACTCGCGCGGCTCTTCGAGGATTTGCAGGTTGCCGCCGCGAGCTGCCAGCGAATCTTTGATGTCCTTGACAGCGAGCCCGAGATAAAGGAAAAGGAAAAAACCGCCGACATTCCGACCGGCGCGGGCAGAATCGACTTCGAGAACGTGACCTTCCACTACAACCCCGCCGAGCCGCTGCTCGACAATATCTCCTTCACCGCGAAGCCGGGCGAGATGATAGCGCTCGTCGGTCCGACCGGAGTCGGAAAAACCACGATAGTTTCGCTGATTGAGCGCTTCTACGACCCGATCTCGGGCTCGATGAAAGTTGGCGGCGTCGACATAAAGGACGCGTCGCTCGCCTCCCTGCGCTCGAATATCTCGATGGTCTTGCAGGATGTCTTCCTCTTCAACGGAACGATTGCCGAAAACATCGCCTACGGTCTCTCGGGAGTCGAGGGCGACGAGTTCAGAAAGCTCATCACAAAGCGCGGAGCGCTCGACGTCTCCGGAGTCAGCGACAAATTATCGAACGTCATCCACCCGAAACCGGCGACCGATAAGATAACCTCATCCTCGGTCGTGAAGCTCGACATGGAGAAGATACGCGAAGCCGCGAAGATCGCGCACGCCGACGAATTCATCACGGCGATGCCGAACGGCTACGATACGATGATCGGCGAGCGCGGAGTCAGGCTCTCCGGCGGACAGAAACAGCGTATAGCGATCGCCCGCGCGGTTTTGCGTCAGACGCCGATACTCATACTCGACGAGGCGACCAGCGCGGTCGACAACGAAACCGAAGCCGAGATCCAGGCGGCGATCGAGAATCTCGCCGGAAGCCGGACGATAATCGTCATCGCGCACCGTCTCTCGACCGTCATGCGCGCAGACAATATCCTCGTTCTCGAGGACGGAAAGATTGTCGAGTCTGGAAAGCACGAGGAACTCCTCGAAAAGGGCGGATTGTACTCGAAGCTCTGCAAAGTGAGATACGGAGCGTAAGACTCTCAGCGTACGGAAAAAATCCGTGCGCTGATTTTTCCTGATCAGCCGGCGCGGTTAAGAGCGAACAGGAAACTGCGTTTACTCTGAGAAAAGCCGCAAAGTGTGCGAACATATGACCTTCCACGGAGGTATACCGCGAATCACATCGCCGCTGACGTCACGGAATATCCTCGCCGGACTTAACGCAACCGGTAAACGTTATTCTTGGGTTTACAACAGACCTGTTCGATCTCCCTCCCGACATGTCAATCAAATTGCCGGCTGATGTCGACAATTTGATACGCTAAGGTCGGGTCAGCGAACAGGTCTATTGAAAATTTGCGAAAAAATTCAGGAAATTTTCGAAAACCCCTTGACAAACGCCGGCGAATGTGGTATAATATATCTCGTTCAAAGGTAACAAGATATTGGGGATTTGTGTAATGGCAGCACAGCAGACTCTGACTCTGTATGTGGGAGTTCGAATCTCTCATCCCCAGCCAGTCAAAAGAGCCGGAAAGTCCAGCGTTTATGCGGATTTCCGGCTCTTAATCTTTTCACATCCAGACCCGCCCCCGGAGCTTTGCGGAAGCTTTTCGGGGGCTTTTTGTCGTCAAAGTGACGTCAGGGCGGCAAACCGGCGCGGCGGCGCTCCCTGCCGCACTCACAGCACACAGCCCCGGCGCGGCATTGACACTCCCCAAACGCCGTCGTGCGCTTTCAGAACCTGACTGTATACAGATAGCGCGCAGCACCATCCATCCCGCGCCAAAAGCAAATGAACCGGAGACGCGAGACTGACGAGCGCGGAGTTCACACCTGCACGCCGCGATCGACTCTCGCGGCAGCAGAATGTCAGGGACGGCAAATACTCCACCGTGCGCTATTCGCGCCGCCTTTTTCGCGCGATTTACCCTCGCGAAAAACAAAGGGACTGCCGATTATGCGACAGTCCTTTTCGTTTGCGTTATGAAAATTAAAGCCCTGTGTAAGCGCCGCTCTCGGTGAGGATCTTCTGAACCGCCTTGACATCGGTCTTCTGGACAGCCACGCCAGCCTTTGCCGCGACAGCCGCTCCGACTCCGGCAGCCTCTCCGGTCGTGCAGCAGATCGGCATGATGCGGATCGACGCCTGTGCCTCGTGATCGACCGAGATGCAGCGTCCGCCGACGAGCAGGTTGTCGCAGTCAGCTTCCTTCGGAATCAGTGAGCGGAAGGGGATCGTGTACCATGTGCCTTCCTCGAAGTAGTGGTGGCTCGTGCCGGTTCCTTCGGGGTTATGAATGTCGATGTCGTAGTTTCCGGCGGCGATGGCGTCGTCGAACTTCTTGCAGGAGAGCAGAGTGTCGCCGTCGAGCACGTACTCGCCGGTCAGCATGCGGCTCTCGCGGACTCCGATGCTCGGAGCGGTGTAGACTAGCTCAGCCTTCTCCATGCCGGGGATGTTGTTGACCTTGAAGAAGTTCATCAGCTCGACTACCTGGCGGCGCGCCTCCATCTCAGCCTTTGTGACATCGAAGGGATCGACCGGGTTGTGCTTTACGACACGGGTCGTGTTGAAGTGGAGGAGATTTGCGGTCGGGTGATCGAAGACGAGAATATCCTCGCGCGGGTTCGAGAACTTGCCGGCCTTGAGCCACTCCTTGTAGAGGGGCTGCCAGACGTTGCGCGCGGCGAAGAATGCCGGCTTGTCGACGTTGGCAACTCTGAAGCAGAGAGTCATCGGCTGGCAGAGGTGGTCGGAATCGCGTCCGAGGTGGGTCGGAACGCCTGCCATAGCGGTGAGGTCAGCGTCGCCGGTGCAGTCAACGAATTCCTTCGCACCGAACGGGATGACGCCCGCCTTGGTAGCGACCGAGACGCTCTCGATGTGGTTGCCGTTCTTGGTGACACCGCAGAGAGTCGCGTGGAAAAGGACTTCAACACCTGCCTCGATCGTCTTCTCGTCGAGAATGACCTTGAGATCCTCGTCGTAGAAGGACTTGCCGTTGCCGCGCTTTCTGAGCTCATCGGCGAGCTCGGTGAAGATGCCGCGGCTGAGAACATGCGTCGACTTGCTGCCGTCCTTTCCGACGACAGTAGTCGAGTAGCGCATGAAGGGGTAGATCAGGCAGTTGGAAGCCGCTCCGCCGAGATAGCCGGAGGCTTCGATGAGCAGGACCTTGACACCCTGACGAGCCGCCGCGATAGCCGCGGCGCAGCCGGTGAATCCGCCGCCAAGGACAATGACATCGTAATTCTTGTAGTTTTCCATAATTATTCTCCTGACAAAAGTACCTGTTTGCGGTACATTATTGATCTGATACCATTATAGCATATTATTCATGATAAAGCAATGGGTTTTCGGAAAAACCTGGATTGAGGCAAAGATGAGTCCGCGTAGCCGAATGTAATTTACCATGTATACATATTATACTCCTTTTTCCGGTCGCATGATAGGAAAAAACAGACCTGAATTTGTAAAAAATGAGACAAAAAGCGAGAAAAGCCGCGCGCTGAGAGGCTTGGACTTTTTACGGAAGTGATACTGCGGTCGGAGCGCGGCGCCATCCGCCCCGTATCCGAGGCGGACGGGGACGAAAGTAACCGCCTGCCTCATTCGCCCGCATTGCGTACGAATGACCGAGCCGCCGATTTACTTCGCAAATTGGGGCTCGCAAGAACGTCTTTTCCGCACACGCCGTCACGCGGAAAAGAGCGGACTCCCGCGGGTGCTGCGTTTCCGGAAATTCCGAGTCCGCACCCGCGGATGTTTGAATCGCCTCACCGCTGACATATAAAAATTTGACAACGGCGTGGAAATGTGATATAATATCATAAAAGACTCAGGAGAGAGGTATGACATGTACAGAGTATTTATTGTAGAAGACGACACGAAGATCGCCGAGGGGATGGTCGCGCTGATAAATTCCTGGGGAATGGAAGCCAAAGCGGCGGAAGAGCTTTCCGACATAATGCCGGAATTCACGAAGTTCGCGCCGCACATCGTGCTTCTGGACATTGCGCTGCCGTTCTACAACGGTTATCACTGGTGCGGAGAGATACGGAAGCTCTCAAAGCTGCCGATTGTTTTCATCTCATCGGCGTCGGACAACATGAATGTCGTCATGGCGATGAACATGGGCGCGGACGATTTTATCGCGAAGCCGTTCGATGGGAACGTGCTTGTGGCGAAATTGCAAGCGATACTGAGGCGGGCATATGATTTCACGCCGGACATGCAGGTGATGAGCCACCGTGGGCTGATACTCGATCTCGGAACGCAGACAGCGGCCTACACCGGCGCCGAAATCGCGCTCACAAAAAATGAGTACCGGATACTCCTGCTTCTGATGAAGAACCGCGGAAGCGCGGTGAGCCGCGAGAA
>CAKSOR010000125.1 GCA_934477985.1 uncultured Eubacteriales bacterium | reverse complement strand
GCGCTCCCGGTCACGCGGATGTTCTCAAACCCCGGGACGTGCTTACGCAGGAACCTCACGCAGGTCATCATCTGCTCGCGGAGCTCGACCTCGGCGTCGAACACAGCCTCGGGATCGAGCGGCTTCACGTGGTTGTACTGAGTGGCGTTGACCATCCGCTCGCCCTTTTTGCCGATGTCGTAGAGACGGACGATGTTGACCGACGGCGGAAGCTCGCCGTTCGCGCAAGCCTTGTGGCAGAGCGAGAGATACTCGCTTCCGTCTGAAAGCTTCCGGTAATCCTCCTCGTGACAGCAGCAAAGCCCGTCGTCAGGCGAAATTCCGTCAATTGTGAACATAATCGACGCGGGCTGAACCAGACGGTCGCCGTCGCGTCCGATTTCAATCTCACAGCCGCAGAGCGCCGCCAGATCGCCGTCGCCGGTCGCGTCGACATACTGCTTAGCGCTGAACTCATACTCATTGGAGTGAGAAACGCCGGTCACCGACTCAATCCTGTCGCCGTCGACCCTCGCGCCGACGACCTGGGTCTGCAAAAACACCCTGACCCCGGCTTCCTTCAGCATCATCGTAAGGCAGTACTTCGTGAACTCGAAGGTCGAGCACATCGAGTCGCGCTCGGACAAACGCTTCACAATCTCGTCTCCGATGTTGGGATTGCCCACATAGCCGAGAATCGGTCGGACAAATGTGGTGACGAGACCTCCGCCGACGCCGCCGTAGCGCTCGCACAGAACGACATCGACGCCCTCGCGCGCCGCCGACAGAGCCGCCGCGATTCCCGCCGGACCCGCGCCCGCGATGAACACATCGCACTTCACATTGAACTTTTCCATAAAAAAACTTCCTTTCGCGCCGGAGCAAAGCTCCGTTGATACAACTATTTTACCATTTCCTCTTGACAAAGTAAATGCAGTGGTTTATAATAAACATATACTTTTTTAAAGCGAAAGGGGACAGACCATGTTTTCAGGCTATCCGGAGGCTTCACTTTACTTCGCGGTCAGGATGTGGCGGGACAAATTCATCTGGGAGAACAACCGCTACGACGGCTGGTACGCGATAATAGTGCGCGAAGGGAGGTTCGAGGTCGACATGCTCGGAAAGCACGATGAGGTCGGCGCGGGCGACGTTGTGCTCTTCCCGCCCGACGTGCTCTTCTCAAGGCGCATAACCGAGCCGATCAGATTCATATATATTTATTTCAAGTGGCAGAACGCAAGCGGCGACTACGACTGGAAAGACTCGCCCGACCTGCCGTTCGGAAAGCTCGATTTCCCGGTGAAATCCCGCCGCGACGAGGACATAGAAGCACTGGCGGGGCTCTGCAACGACCCTGACCCCGGAGCGAGAAGGCTCGCCGAGCACTATTTCAACGACATCTGGTACGAATGCCGCCGCACCGGACGCCCCGCCGGGGTGATCGACGCCGACAAAATAAGCGACCCGATAGTGGCGCGCTCGATGGTCTATATCGGCAGCAATTCGGCAAAGCCGATACATGTGAGCGAGCTCGCGGCGATGAGCGGCATGTCGCACGTGAACTTCACAAACCGCTTCAGAGCCGCGGTCGGTGTCCCGCCGATCGACTACATAAAGAGAGTCCGGCTCGGAAAAGCCTGCGCGATGCTGAGTGAAGGCAGTCTGTCGGTCGCCGAGATAGCCTACGCCTGCGGGTTCGAGAATCAGTTCTACTTTTCGAGGTGCTTCTCAAAGGCGTTCGGACTGCCGCCATCCGAGTGGAAGAGCAAGAACAGGATATAAAAAAAATACCACGGGAAACCCATGGTATTCGTTCAGCGCGATATTCACGCCGGGTCACTCGACAACCGGCACGGTCCGCATCGCGGCGATCGTGCGTTCGATAAGCTCGTCAAGCGTCCAGCCGAGCATGTCAGCGCCCCTCTGAATGACCTCGCGGGAGCACCCGGCGGCGAAATTCAGCGACTTGAACTTCTTCTTCACCGACTTGAGCTCGAGATCCTGAACGCTCTTCGAGGGTCGCATAAGCGCCACCGCGCCGATAAGCCCGGTCAGCTCGTCGGTCGCGTACAGGACCTTCTCCATCTCGTGTTCGGGCTTTGTGTCGACCGTGATGCCGTAGCCGTGGCTGACGACGGCGTGAATCAGCCGCTCATCCACCCCGCGCGAGCGAAGGATTTCCTCCTCCTTCTTGCAGTGCTCCTCGGGGAACTTCTCGAAGTCGAGATCGTGCAGGAGTCCGACGTTCGCCCAGAAATCCACCTCGTCAGCGTATCCGAGCTCGCTTGCGAAATAGCGCATGACGCCCTCGACAGTCTGCGCGTGCTTCAAGTGGAACTCCTCCGAATTGAACTCGGTGAGCAGAGCCCACGCCTCATCTCTTGTCATAAAAAAACACTTCCTTATATAACATAATCATTTCCGCCCTCAGCGCCGGCGAGATCGGCGAGAGTTATACCTGAGAAATACTTCTCGGTGAGGTCATAATAGCCCTTCCAGACTGTCAGGGTCTTGCATCCCGCCGCCCTCGGACAGGCGGTCGCGCCGCGCCCGAGGCAGGAAACCGGCGCCATGTCGCCCTCGGCTAAGTTGAGAATCTCCCAGAGCGTGATGGTTTCAGGCGACCTCGCGAGCCGGTAGCCGCCGCCGATGCCGTGCGAGCTGTCAAGCAGTCCGCCCTCGCGCAGGAGCGGCATGATCTTCTCGATGTACTTGAGTGAGATTTCCTGGCGTTTGGCAACCTCCTTCATCGGGATGTAATTGCCGCCCGAGTGCTCGGCGATGTCGAGCAGAATGCGGATTGAATAGCGTCCGCGCGTTGAGATCATAAGATCACTTCTTTCAGTTTTATTATCTCTATTATACCACAAACCCGGTAGGTAAGTCAAGTGAGTTCAGAGAAAATTCAAACATTTTTGTAAGAAAAATGCGGAAACCCTATTGCATTCTACAAAAAATTATGCTATAATAAAGGCACAAACCCGGGACGCCCGGGAAAGAAGGGAGTTAAAGCCATGAAAACACGACTTTTCGGCATTTTCATCGTCATGCTTTGCGCGGTCATGATTCTTACGTTACCGGTGAGCGCGGACGGAAACGGCACGCTGAAGCTCGGCTGTGAGCTGCAATATCAAACGAGCGTGCAGCTTACATTCAAGCTGACCGACGGCGACGGCAGCCCGACACTGAAAACATTCTGCCAGCACAACTTCGTCTGGATAACCGACATTGAAGCGACCTACACCTCGACCGGTCTCAAGCATGAGGAGTGCACGATCTGCAAGACAAAGCGCAATGAAAACACCGTCATCGACAAGCTCAAGCGCGAAGACACGCCGGTCATCGTCATGCCCGCCTACGTGAACTTCGAAACCAACGGCGGCGAAAAGCTCGACACTCTCGTCACCCTCTTCGGCGCGAAAGTTGACCTTATGAAGTACATCCCGACGCGCGACGGCTATGAGTTCGACGGCTGGTACAAGGACGCGGAGCTCACCGAGTTCGCCGCGGAAATCCGCGCGGTCGGAACAACCACGGTCTACGCGAAGTGGATACGCGAGGAGCTTCCCTTCACCGACATCGACCGCGACCACAAATACTACGACGACATAGAGTTCGTATACGACGAGGGACTGATGACAGGCACTTCTGAAGATAAATTTTCTCCCGACAGAACGCTCACACGCGCGATGGTCACAACAATCCTCTGGAGAATGAGCGGCTCTCCGGTCGTCAACTTCCTGATGGACTTCACCGATGTCGACGAGGAAGCTTATTACGGCGAGGCTGTCCGCTGGGCACAGGCTGAAAAGATAGTCAACGGCGTCGGAAACAAGCTCTTCGACCCCGAAGGCGACGTCACCCGCGAACAGCTCGCGACAATAATCTACCGCTTTGTACAGCGACAGGGCGGCGGATTCAAAGGCATGTGGTACTTCCCGCTCAGATACAATGACGCGTCCGAAATCCCGGAGTACGCGGATGAGGCGATGCACTGGTGCGTGATGAACGGAATCATCGAGGCTGACGAGGACAACAACCTCCGTCCGACCGCTCCCGCCACCCGCGCCGAAACCGCGCACGCTTACCACATCTTCTCGATAGTCAACGGATAAACAAGAATTCCCGCAGATCTGTTTTCTGCGGGAACTTTTTTACTTTTTCAGAACGGCTTCAAGCGCGGCTTCGTTCGAGCCCTGGTTCGAGGCTATCGAGGAGGCGAAATCGGTCGATTTGTTCATGAACTGATTCGCGATAGTCGCGCGGATGCTTCCGGCAAACAAGACGTCTCCGATGTCAATCGTGCGGGAATCGAGTATCAGATCGAGCATTTTTATCGACTCGTCGTTGCGCGTGACCTTGCCCTTGAGGGCGATGTCAATATATGCCGGGCGGACGAGACGGTAATACTCGGCGTTCAGCGCCTCGATCAGCGCTCCGGTCATCTCAAGCCGATTGTTAGTCACCGGAACGAGCGTCGCGTTCCAGTAGCCAAGACGGACATAGTAGTTTTCCTGCGCCTCATCCTGCTTCGGATATGGGATGATTCCAAAATCGGTGTTCATGTCGCGCAGAGACTCGGTGTAGCGGAGCGTGGTGTTCGCGAACAGCACGCGGTCGTTCTTGAACATCTCGGTCTCCCAGTCGGGCATAGCGGTATACCAGCCGTTGACGTCGTTGAAATAAGCGGTATTTCCAGTCCATAGCTTCGAGGTGAATTTTGTCAGGTAATCGACAGTCTTCTCGGCGGAGAGATTAAGAATATAATTGTCGTCCTTATCCTTCGCGACGGTCTTTATCCCTCCGGCAATCCAGAAATTCTGCGCCACGACACGCGCGTAACCGGCGTAGCCGTACTGGTCGTTCGCGTCGAAAGCTCCATCGCCGTTTATGTCGTCAGTGACCGCGGTCATCATCTCGTACATTTTGTCGAACGTCCACTTGCCCGAATCGACGAGTCCGAACGGCGACCCGAGCTTGTACTTCGCGAGCAGCGCCTCGTTGAAGAGCAGGACATGCGTCAGGTCATAGGCGCTGACGTTGAGGTCGCCGAGCGCGGTGTAATTCACTCCGCCAACCGAGAGCATCGAGTTCGCGTTAGCGGCGTAATAGGGCTTTGTCAGGTCGATATACTCGAGATCGTCGAAATTCGTCAGAAGCCCCTCGGAATAGAAGGTCAGCGAGTCGGGCGCGCGGCAGGTCGCGGCGTCGAAATTGTTGTCGCCAGCCATCACCGAAGCGCGGAAAAGCGCGGTGTTTTCAGTGCCTTCAGCGCCGGTCGCCTCGCCCGCGAGCTCCTCAAACTTCACGTTGAAGCGCTGTGAGACGCTGAGCGTCGCCTGATAGATCGCGTCGTTCAGAGTTTCTCCGGTCTCCTCGAAGGAAAAGACCTGGTTGCGCGCGTCGGCGTTCTCGTAGGTCGAGATCGTGAAAGTCTCGCCGTTGAAGTTCAGCTCGGGGAGTGAGTCGACATATTTCGTGGTCTCGGGTACTTCGGTAGTCGATTCCGGAGCGGTGGTTTCAGTATCGGCAGTCTGCCCGCAGGAGACGAGCAGGAGCATAAGAGCGAGTGTCAGAGAGAATTTTTTCTTCATTTATATATACTCCTTTCAGAATGGTTTTGAGCGGGCGACGGTCAGACAGCGGAATTCCCTGCCGTATCGCGCCTTTTCCTCGTCGGTGACAGTCGGTCGGACAGCGCAGTAGAAGTGCCAGAGCATATCGTCGTGCCAGATTACGCAGGGTTTGTGCGCGTGAGTCGAATCGAGTGAGCCCGGCTTGCCATAGCGGATTATCGGCTCTTCGCACTTCTCAAAGTGAAGCATATCATCCCCGACGCCGACCGCGACGCCGTCCTGCGCGTGAATTCCGTCGAAGCCGCAGTAGAACATCACCCAGCGCTTTTTACGGCTGTCGAACAGCACATGCTGACCGCAGGAGAACTTGCTGTCCCAGTGATCCGGCGTGACCCTGACGATCGGATTGTGTTCGTAGCGCTTCCAGCCGTGCAGACTCTCCGAGAACGCGACGCCGACCTGCTCGTGCCAGTTTCCTGTCGTGGTTTCTTTACCGTTGTAGTAGAGATTGAAACCGCCGTCACGCGGAACTATCCAGGTTGAGTAAAGTCCGCCACCGTCCCATTCTCCGTCGTTTCCCTTGACAAAAACCGGCTCGTCCTCGCAGTGCCAGTCGAGAAGCTCCTCGTCGGTCGTCCAGGCGAGTCCGTTCGCCGCCGCTCCGGTCTCATAGCCCTTGCCGGGGTAAGCGTGATAGAACATCCAGTATTTACCATCACGCTTTATAAGCTCGCGGCTTCCGTACAGATCGACGTCGGCGAGCAGCGACGAGATCGCGCGTCCGTTCGTGTCCCAGGGATTCGCCGAGCCGCGGTCGAGGACAATTCCCTTCTTTTCCCAGTGCAGCAGATCGTCCGAGACCGCCATCGCCGTGCGGTAGCCGACGCCGTCAAATCCGATGCAGAACATGTAAAATTTACCGTTGTGGCGGCAGATCCGCATGTTGTCGACGCCGTAGCAGTCGAATTCTCCTTTGACGCCCGACGGAGCCATGATCGGCGCGCCGTATTTATAGGGTGTCAGATAATCAATAAATTTCGTATCCATCCTGATACCTCCTGAAGATATTTTACAACTCCGGGCGCGCAAAATCAATGCACTGGATTGAGATTTTTTGTACACGCCGAATTTCCCGGCGAATTCTTTGTACTATATTAATATTTTTTGCTTTGCTATTGCTTTTTTGGCTGTAAAATGGTACAATATATCTGATCGGAGGTGCGATATGCTGTACAAACTTGAACTGAGCCAGAACAATTACATCAATATACTCGGAAGAACCAACGAGAACCCGCCATGGCGGCACGATGGACGAAAAGTGTCGTACAATCATCTTATACTGATAGTCTCGGGAAGCTGCGCCTGCCGGATCGAGGACAGGCTCTTCAAGGCTCTTCCCGGCGACCTTCTGTTCATTCCGGCGGATAAATTCTACAAGCTGACGACTGTCGATCACTGCGAATACTGCTTCGCGTGCTTTTACGCCGGATACGAGACAGCGGATAAGCGGGAGCTTTCCGCGTGCCTTGCGACGCTTCCCGGGATGGAGAAAAAATTCTACCTCTGTAAACC
>CAKSOR010000124.1 GCA_934477985.1 uncultured Eubacteriales bacterium | reverse complement strand
ATCGTGAACTCGCGCGTCTTTGACCTCGGCTATGTCTATGACGGCTGGAAGGGCGCGTCCTTCATCTTCCAGAACCTCATCTCGAACAACAACCCCAACTTTGAGTCCGAGTGGGCTTCAAAGGAATCCGCGGTCACCACATACTATCAGTCGGTTATTGACTACTTCGAGAACTACTATAAGTAAATTATAACATATTCCAGACAAAAAATCAACCCGGACGGCATAATTTCGTCCGGGTTTTTTGTTTTTTTCGCTTTTTCTATTGCAAATAAGCGGAAAATGTTGTATAATTATCTATAGACCTTGAGTATCTTCTCGAGATTCTCCTTGTAGGTCGCCTCTTTAGCCGCGTACTCAGACGCTACGTTGTCGTTGTCGTTTCTGATGAGGTTGACCCAGAGGTGTCCGACTCCGCCGAGTGCGCCCGAGTTCAGGTAGCCGAAATCAAAGGTCAGTCCGTCGCGGATCATGTCGATCATCTCCGCCGACTCGTCGTCGCGCGCGCCCTTCGTCTTGAGCGCCACGTCGTAGAACGCCGGAACGACCTTCTTGTAGCTCTCAGCCGCGAGTGCCTCGAGGATTATGCTCGTCATCTCGACATCCTTCGCGTCATTCGGAATCACGAACATCGTGAACTCGTCAAGCGAGGTGGAATGGTAATCCTTCTGGTTCGAATCGTACTTAGGATACGGAATGATTCCGAAATCGTCGGTCATCGCACGCAGCTTGTCGACCTCACCGAGGATCGAGGTCGCGATGAGTCCCTGACCGTTCATGAAGTGCTCGCCGCTCTTGTCGCCGAACGCCTGATTGAAGTAAACCGAGCCGCTGTCGAAGAAGAAGCTGTTGACCTTCTCGACTGCCTCGACGGTCTTCGCGTTCATGAAGGTGAGCGTCGGAAATCCGTCGCTGCCCTTCGTCGTGACCTTGATCTCGAAAGCCTCCTTGAGGTTGTCGACGCCGGTCGCCCAGTCGGTTATGTAGCCGTAGAGGTCGCCCTCGGAAGCCGCTCCGTCGCTGTCGAGGTCGACATAGACGTCCTTCGTGATCTCAACGAGCTTGTCGAAGGTCCATTCGCCGTTCTTGACGAGCTCATAGAAATCCGGAGCCTTGTAATCAGCCGCCAGACGCTTGTTGAAAAGCATGCAGCGCATATTCTTCCAGAGCACGAGAGACGCGTCTCCGGTGACCATGTAACACTTTCCGCCGATGTTCATCTCGTCGGCGATCTGCTCGGACCACCAGGGCTTCGAGAAATCGTTGTACTTCATCGTGTTCCAGTCGACGAATAATCCCTCTCCGACGAGGTTCGGGATGGTGGCGGCGTAGCCCGCGACGAGATCATATTCGCCGTCGCCCGCCATGATCGACGCCTGAAGCTTGCTGTTGTAATCGGTCGAGGGCCAGGTGCAGTCCATCGGAATCGTCTTGATAGTCACGCCGAAGCGCTCCTCGATTCCGCGGTCGCGGTTGTAAAGCGCGTCGTTGAGGACGTCGCCGTCGGCTTCCTCGGTGTTGAACTCATAGTCGTACTTTGTGCGGGTCAGAATGGTGAAGTCCTTGCCGAACTTCTTGTCAGGCAGGTCATCCGAGACGGATTCGCGTCCGGTGAGCGCCTCGGTGGTCTCGCCGTTCTCACCGGCGGTCGTTCCCTCGGGATTCACGTTCGAGGGCTCAGAGCCGCAGGACATTGCCGTCGCGAGCATCGCGGTCAGGAGAAGGAAGGTGATTGTCTTTTTCATTTCGCAGATCCTTTCAAAAAAAATTTACTGTTTATATTATACAATATTTTATGCTCAATTTCTGCTCAAATCAACATAAAAGATACTCAATTTATGCAAACAGGAGACACAACATGAAACCGAACGTCGTTTTCGAGCATCAGGTCGGTCGGCGGAGGCTCTGGTACGCGAGCCAGCACGGCTGGTTCAAGCATTTTCACTACCCTGCCGAGCTGATAATCCCGCTCGATGGAGATTTCATCCTCGCGGTCGACGACACCGATTATGTCATAAAGAAGGAAGAATGCGGAATTGTCTTTCCCTACCAGCCGCACGAGATCAAGGGGATAAACTGCGATTCGTCGATAATCATCTTTGCTGAGCCGGGATGGCATCCATCACTCCAGAAATATCTGACCGAATACCTTCCGGTCTCGAACCGGGTCGAAAAGCGGTACTTTCCAGACTGGATACCCGACCTTGTACGCGACTTCCAGCGGACGAGCTACAAAAGGTGGAATGACCCGAAGGAGAGCGACATCTACGCGAGCATGGACGGTCTGGCGCTGCTGGTCTGCAACGAGGTGCTGCGTAATCTTCCGGTGGTCAAAGCCGAGGGAAAACGCGATCTCAAGACGCTGAACAATATAATAAATTGGTGCAACGCGCACTTCACCGAGCCGGTCACACTGGACGACGCGGCGCACGGATTGTTTTTGTCAAAGAGCAGCATCTCGCACATGATGTCGAAGGAGCTTCAGCTGAGCTTCACGCGATATATAAACTCCCTGCGCGCAGGTCGCGCGTGCGAGCTGCTGAAGAGCACCGACCGGCAGATAAGCGACATCGCGTTCGAGTCGGGCTTCGGGAGTCTCTGGAGCTTCAACCGGAACTTTCTCGAGCTGGTCGGCATGACGCCGGGCGATTACCGGGTGAGCCGGACGAACACATAAAAAGAAGACCGGATTAAACGGTCTTCTGACACTCATTTATTATAATTGTCGAAATAGTCAATGATCTTCTTGTAGTACTCGCTTATGCTCGACTCGTTCGACGCCCAGTACGACTCGAAGTTCGGGTTGTCCACCGCGATGAGCCGGCTGAAGATGAACGACGCTCCCATCCAGCCGTCATAGACATAGCCGAGGTCAAAAACTCTCGAATTCACGATATTGTCTATCATCGCGATAGACTCGTCGTCGCGGGTGTATTTGGTCTTCAGCGCGACCTCGTAGTAAGCCGGAACGACCTTCTTGTAGCTCTCGGCGCAGAGAGCCTCAGTGATGATTCCGGTGCGCTCGGTATCCGAGACGGTGACCGGCACGCAGAGCACGTCATGCCCGCCGTCGACGTTTGTTATGTAGTTCTCCTGATCCTCGTCGAACTTAGGGTAAGGGATTATTCCGAAATCATCCTTCATCTCGCGGAGGTTCTGAACCGCCGTGTTGATCGTTCCGTTCATGAAGAGCGCGCGTCCGTCAATGAAGTGGTCGTTCGCTAATTGCCAGTTGAGCACAGTCTGAGTGTTGTAGAGGTAGATTCCTTCGTTGTCGAAGAAGAACGAGCAGAGCTTCTCAATCATGTCACCGGTGCGCGCCGTGTGGTAAACAAGCTCGATGCCGTCCTTCGTCTTCTCGAGCACCTTTCCGCCATACGCCCAGAGATAGGAGTCGAGCGGCGAACGGTCAAGGCAGACCCAGCCGTACAGATCCTTGTCGCTCCTCGTTCCGTCGCCGTCGAGATCCGAATAGATATCGCGGCTGATCGAAAGCGCCTTGTCATGCGTCCACTTTCCGGAGTTGACTATATCGTAGATGTCGCCGATCTTGTACTCCTCGGCAAGCCGCTTGTTGTAAAAGACCGCGTAGGTGCGCTCGAGTGCGCTGAGCGCGAAATCTCCGACCGCCAGAAAGCAGGTATCACCGACCGAAAGGTCGTTAGTCGTCGAAGGCGACCACCATGGCTTCGAGAAGTCGACACACGGAATGTCGTACCAGTTCATGAACAGCCCGTCCGTGATGTATTTTCCGGTGCGGACGACATGCAGCGAGCAGAGGTCATACTCATCGTCGCCCGCCTGTATTGAGTTCATCACCTTCGAGCCGATCTCATTGTAGCCGTCGTGTATCGTCTCGAATTTCACCTTGAAGCGATCCTCAACGGCAAGATTGCGGGCAAATATCGCGTCGTCGATGACATCGCCGGTCTCCTCTTCCTGGATTATCTGCCAGCTCATGTTGGTCTCGGTCGCGATGCGGAAGGTCTGATCGTTGTAGGTCTTGTCAGGCAGTCCGTCGGAAATATCCTCTCTTCCCTTCGGCTCGTCTGTGGTGACCTCAGCGGTTGTGTCGGCGGTGGTTGTCGTATCGCTGACAGCAGGAGCATTGCCACCGCACGCGCTGAGGAGCAACAGTGAAGCGAGCGCCAGACTGAACGCTCTCGTTGATCTTTTCATAATTGTTATCCTCTCCTTCAATCTTTAGTAAATATATTATATCACAAAAAAACGTCGATTTATATCGAATCCTTCCGTAATATCAGCGATATGACATAAAAATCTTCCGGAGGTCAGAATGCAAGCGAAATATACAAAAGAAACCAAAACGCCCTTCCGCTCCTGCGAGTTTGTCCGCACGAACGGTTACAAGATGAACGATCTGCACTGGCACACCTACTACGAAATACTTTTCATCCGCGCCGCCGGGAAATACGCTGTCTCCAACAGCGGCAACGTGCACGAAGGCGAAGCCCCGCGGATCTACATCCACCGTCCCTACTCGCCGCACAAGATATTCATCCAGACCGGTACACCATATGAGCGCTACATCACCTATGTCTACCGGAGCACGCTCCGTAACATCGGAGACATACTCGATCTCTCGGTCTTCGAAAAAGCCTGCATGCTGGTCATCACGCCCACTCCCAAAGAAGTCGGATGGCTTAAGGAGAAATGCGATGAACTCATATCCGCCGACCGCGCGGGTGACCGCACCGAGACCGCGCTTCTCACCGCGCTTATATTCAATCGGCTTCTGAACAGCGTCGGAACAGACAGCTGCAAGGTAATAACCTCGCGCTTTGAGTATATTCAGGACGTGCTTCAGTACATAGACGAAAACCTCGCCGAGCCGCTGACGATCGGGAAGCTCTGCGCGAGGTTCGGCGTAGGTCACACAAAGCTGCTCGCCGACTTCAGGGACGCGACCGGCACGACCTTCAAGAAATTCCTGACCGATCTGCGCATGACCCGCGCTTATGAGCTTCTGCAATCCGGCTCGAGCATAATAAACGCCTCGCTTGAGACAGGTTACTCAAGCGAAGCGCACTTTATCGCGGCTTTCCGCCGTTATTGGGGCAGAACTCCGGGGAGCTTTGCCACAGTGAAGAAGTAATAGTGAAGAGTGAAGAAGTGTGGAGGAAATCGCCGCGTTCCGCGGCAATTTCTTCCATTTATATAAATAAAAGGAAACCGGCAAGCCGGTTTCCTTCCTTACTTTTTCACTCTTCACTCTTACTTATTACTTGTCGCGAAACTCAGCTGAGCGACTTCAACTGCGAGTTGAAGGTTTCGAGCTTCGAATTCACCTTGCTCGCCGACTCAGCCAGACCGGACGCCATGTTGCGGTTATTCTCAGCCATAGCTATCCGGAAGAATCCGTCGCGAAGCTCCTCACAGAGCACCGTGTCGCCGTAATCGAACACACGGTTCTCAAAAGCCAGATCGAGCATATCCGCCGAGTCGTCGTCGCGCGTATACTTGACCTTAAGCGCGACATCATAGTACGCCGGAATGACCGACTTCATCGACTCGCAAGACATCGCCTCGAGAATCACTCCCGCCATTTCAGGCTTCTTGTTTATCTTCGGAATTCCGAACAACTCGCAGCCCTCGATGCGCGAATAATATTTATCCTGCGCCTCGTCCCACTTCGGATACGGAACTATACCGAAATCGACGTTCGACTCGCGCGAGTTCGAGATCTGGAAACAGGTCGCGTCGGTGAAAAGCGCGTGTCCCTGTCTGAACAGCTCAATCTCCTCCTCGCGGTTGACCGACGCGGGAACGCGATGCCAGATGTTGTCGTCCCAGGTGATCTGGAAGATCTTCTCGTAGACATCGATGAACTTCGTGTCGCTCGGGCAGGAGAAAACGAGCTCACCGTCCTTGTTTTTCGTGATACTGAGGGTATTCGCGCTGATCCAGAAGGTCGGGGGTACCTGCTTTCCAAGCGAGGTGTAGCCGTACTGATCCTGATCATCCATAACCGAGTCGCCGTTGAGGTCAGAGACAACCGTGCGTCCCATCTCGGCGAACTTGTCGAACGTCCATTTGCCCGACTTGACCACATCATATATGTCGCCCAATTTGTATTCGTCCAGCATTTTCTTGTTGAAGAGCATGACATGCGTGAAATCATACGACGAGATATTGAACGCGCCGACCGCGAAATGATGCTCTCCGCAGACAGAGAGGTCGTCATAGAGCTTCTGATCCCAGTAGGGCTTTGAGAGATCAAGATTCGGTATCTTGTCAACCTGTATAAAAAGCCCCTCCGCAGCGAAAGTGAACATGTTCGTGCAGCGGCCCTGATACATATCGTATGTGTCGTCTCCGGCAAGAATATATGTCCGTGCCGCTCCGTCGTTGTTCCCATAGCTCTCCGCGAATTTGAAGTTGAACCGCTCTTCTATGGCGCGGTTGCGGTTGTAGATCGAGTCGTTGAAGATATCGCCGGTCTCCTCGTCCACATCCAGCTTATAGAAGAACACCAGCTGTGTCCTGGTCAGTATGTCGAATGTGTCCTCTTTGAAATCAAATTCCCCAAGGTCGTCATGTATCTCTGTCGATACCGGTTCCGCGGTGGTCGAATCGCTGCTTGCTTCAGTTGTCGAAGTCCCGGGATCAGCCGCTCCGCCGCAGGATACAGTTGAGGCGAGAATCAGAAGTGCCATCAGAAGTGCAAGTTTTTTCATAATTTTTACCTTTCTTCAGAAAATCCGGCGAAACATCTTTACAAATCGCGCGCCGTGTGATATAATAATACCATAAAAAACGCCGTTTGTATATCAGAACAGACCGATTTCCGGCAAATTTTACATCGAAAGTGAGTGAAAACATTGCGGCAGGTATATACGCTCGATGATTACGTAAAGCAAGAGTTCGAAACGCCGGTCAGGATCGACTTTTCCTGCAACAAGCGGCACAGGCAGAACTATTTTCACTGGCATCCGCACATAGAGATCGCGGTCATATTCTCAGGCAGCTATGTCATCGAGAATTCCATGACAAGAATAGATGAAAACCGTCCGGGGATATTCATACACGCGCCGTACTCGCTCCATAGGGGAAACACCGCCGGCATAACGACGTATCGGAGGAACATAGTATCCATACGTCGGGATGTTATGAGTCTCCTCCCGTCC
>CAKSOR010000123.1 GCA_934477985.1 uncultured Eubacteriales bacterium | reverse complement strand
GGAATAAGCTGAATAAATCGGGTTTTTGCGATGAAAAGGCTTGGATTTATGGGCTTTTCAGCGCAAAAACAACCTTAAATCAGCGTTTCCTTAGATACAGAAAGCGGCAGACAGTGCGCGAAACTCTGTTGCGGACAATCAGACCTTCCGGAACGCAAGGCAGACGTTGTGTCCGCCGAATCCGAGCGACGCGGACAGTGCGAGTGAGATGTCAGCCTTCACCGGCACGTTCGGCGTGTAGTCGAGATCGAGCTCAGGGTCGGGCTCTTTCAGGTTGATCGTCGGCGGAATCATGCCGCGGTTGAGAGCCGCTACGCAGGCAATCGCCTCAGCCGCGCCAGCCGCGCCGAGCATGTGACCGGTCATCGACTTGGTCGAGCTTATGTGGAGCTTCTTCGCGTTCTCGCCGAAGACCTGCTTGAGAGCCGAGGTCTCGGTCGCGTCGTTGAGCTTTGTTCCCGTGCCATGCGCGTTGTAGTAGATAATCTCGTTCTCCGAAACATCCTCGGGCAGCGCGAGCTTTATCGCTCTCGCGACGTCCTTCGCGGTCGGGTCGGGAGCGGTGACATGGTGCGCGTCGCAGGTCGTTCCGTAGCCGACAATTTCGGCGTAAATCTTCGCTCCGCGCGCGACCGCGTGCTCATAATCCTCGAGCAGCAGCACAGCCGCGCCCTCGCCCATGACGAATCCGCCGCGGCGGGCGTCAAACGGCAGTGAAGCCGCGTCCGGGTCTTCCGACGGCGACAGCGCCATGCAGTTCGCGAATCCCGCGACCGCCAGCGGATTTATAGTCGCCTCGCTTCCGCCGCAGAGAATCGCCTTTGCCGCGCCGCACATTATCGCGCGGTAGCCCTCGCCGATCGCGGTCGAGGAGGTCGCGCAGGCGGTGACATGCGCCATGCACGGTCCATGAGCGTTGTGTCTTATCGCGACATTCGCCGCCGCGATGTTCGAGATCAGCTTAGGGATGAACTGCGGAGCGACTCTCTTCGCGCCGGTCTCGAGCAGAACCGAATGCTCGTGGCAGAAGGTGTCGAATCCGCCGATGCCCGAGCCGATGTACACTCCGAGCTCCTCGGGTTCAATCTTACCGGCGATTCCGGAATCCTCCATCGCCTCGTCAGCCGCGTACATCGCGTAAACCGCGTAGGGGTCGTTCTTACGCACGAGCGGCTTTTCAAGACGCTTTTGCGGGTCGAAATCCTTCAGCTCAGCCGCCAGCGTGAACTTTGAGTCGCCGACGTCAAAGCGGGTTATGCGCCCGATGCCGTTCTTCCCGGCAAAAAGCGCGTCAGTGTATTCACTTACCGAGCATCCGATCGGCGTCGCCGCTCCCATGCCGGTTATAACAACACGTTTCATTAAAGACCTCCGTCTATCCTGATAACTTCGCCGGTGATGTAATCAGCCCCGGCGAGGAACACGGCGAGCGCCGCCACTTCCTCCGGGCGCCCCATCCTTCCGAGTGGAACGGCTTTCGCCGCCTCCTCGAGTCCGACCGTCATATCGGTCGCGATGAACCCCGGCGCGATCGCGTTCACACAGATATTGCGCGACGCGAACTCCTTCGCCAGCGTCTTCGTGAGCCCGATCAGCCCGGCTTTCGCAGCCGAGTAGTTTGCCTGACCCGGATTTCCGTCGAGCCCGGCGACCGAGCTTATATTGATTATCTTGCCCGCGCGCTTGCGGATGAGTATCGGAGCGACGCGGCGAGTCATGTTGTACGCGCCCTTGAGGTCGACTCCGATGACTTCGTCGAAATCCTCTTCCTTCATCGAGATCAGCAGCTTGTCGCGGTTGATTCCGGCGTTGTTTATGAGAATATCGACCCCGCCGAAATAGTTCACGATCTTTTCGACCGTGCTGTCGACGCTCGAGGAATCCGCTACGTTGCAGCGGAATGACTCGGCAAGGACTCCTTCGGCGCGGAGATTCTTAACGGTTTCGTCAGCCGCCTCAGAGCTGCTCGAGTAAACGACCGCGACGTTAGCGCCCGCCTTCGCGAGACTCTCGCAGATCGCGCGCCCGATTCCCCTCGAGCCGCCGGTGACAATCGCCGTTTTGCCTTTGAGCATTATGCTAAACACGATTCTACCTCCTCAGGAGTCGATACATGAACAAACTTCACATCGGGAAGGATGCGCGCGCCGAGCTTTGTCAGCGTGTCGCCGGGTCCGACCTCAATGAAGGTCTCAGCGCCGGCAGCGTGCATGTTCCGGATGAGCTCAGCCCACTTTACCGGATGGTCAATCTGCTTCGACATCCGGTCGCGGACATTGTCGTCGTACTGTCCGGCGTCGAGATTCGACCAGACCGGAAGCTCCGGCGTCTTTATGTCGCAGCCCGTGAGGAAATCGGCAAATCCGACCGCCGCCGCGCTCATATAGGGCGAGTGGAAAGCTCCGCTGACCGCTAAGGGAGCGAATCTTCCGCCGGCAGCGATGAAATCCGCGCGCGACTCTTTCAGAGCGTCGCTCTTTCCCGAGATCGACACCTGACCGGGACAATTGTAGTTAACCGGATAAAGTCCGTGACGCTCGCAGATCTCCTCGACCGCCTCGTCGGGCAGCTTGAGAATAGCCGCCATTCCGGTGTCGGGCGCGGACTCGGACATCAGCTCGCCGCGCTTGACCGCGATTTTAAAGCCCTCCTCGACGCCGAACGCGCCGCCGATAGTCAACGCGACGATCTCGCCGAACGAGAATCCCGCGACCATGTCAGGCGTGACGCCGCGCTTCATCAGCGCTTCAGCCGCCGCGATCTCAGCCAGAAACAGGCAGGGCTGCGCGTTCTTTGTAAGTTTGAGTTCAGCCGCGTCACCCTCAAAGCAGAGGGAGGTAATGCCGGGCTTTATCATTTCGGCAATTTCGAATACCGGGCTGTCAAAGCCCTTTCCCATTCCGGGGAACTGCGCCCCCTGTCCCGGGAAAATAAACGCTGTCTTGCTCATTTCTTCTTCCTTTCGATCAGTCCGGAACGCGGACTTCTTACCATTTGAGCAGCTCACCGGCTTTTGACATAATCTCCTCGATTATGTCAGCCGCGGGCTCTATCTTGTTTACAAGCCCCGAAATCTGTCCCGCCAGCACACAGCCGTCCTTGACGTCTCCGTCGACGGCGGCGCGTCTGAGCGCTCCGACTCCGAGCTCGGCGACACTCTCGGGTGTCGCGTCAGGCGCGTATTCCTTCTTGAGGAACTCACGCGCGAATTTGTTCTTGATGCAGCGGCAGGTGTTGCCTCCGAAACGTCTTCCGGTCGTGACCGTAGAGATGTCCGAAGCTCCCAGAACCGCGTTCTTGTAGTTCTCATGAACCGAGCACTCAGCCGCGCAGAGGAATCTCGTTCCGATCTGCACGCCCTCAGCGCCGAGCATGAACGAAGCCGCGACTCCGCGTCCGTCGGCGATGCCTCCGGCGGCTATGACCGGTATCTTCACCGCGTCGCAGACCTGCGGGACGAGCGCCATCGTCGTGAGCTCGCCGATGTGCCCGCCGGATTCCTGCCCTTCCGCGACGACCGCGTGAGCTCCGAGCTTCTCCATCATCCGCGCCATTGAAACCGACGCGATGACCGGGATGACCTTCGTTCCGGCGGCAAGCCAGCTCTCCATGTACTTCGTCGGCATTCCCGCGCCGGTCGTTACGACCGCGACATGCTCATCGGCGATGATCTGCGCCGCTTCGTCGACGAATTTCGCCTGGAGCATGATGTTGACTCCGAAGGGCTTGTCAGTGAGAGAGCGCGCGAGCTTTATCTCGTTTCTCAGCTGTTCGATGTTCATCGCCGAGATGATGCCGAGTCCGCCGGCTTCAGAGACTGCCGCGGCGAGTCTGCCGTCGGCGATCCATGCCATTCCGCCCTGCATCAGGGGATACTTCGTGCCGAGCAGCTCGGTGACGCGGTTCTTCATTACTGAAGCGCCTCGATCGCCTTGACGAAGTCGCCGATGGTCTTGAGTTCGGGGGAGGGCTCGACGGTTACGCCGAAGTTGTCCTCGATGTCCATGAGGAGCTCAGCTACGTCGAGCGAGTCCATACCGAGGTCAGCGGCGGTGGTTTCGGGGGTGATAGTGGAAGCGTCAATGTCGAGCTTTTCTGCGATGATCTTAGTGAGTTTTTCGAGTACCATAATTATAATCTCCTTGAAATAAATAAATATTTTTTAATTTTAACAAAAATCGGATCCCCATCCGGGAAAGGTCGGGGCAGGATCTCTCCGCCCCATGAAATTACCAGTTCATCAGCGCGGCGGCAGCGGATAAACCTCCGCCGAAGGCGCAGAAGATGATCTTGTCGCCGCGCTCGAGTTTTCCTGAGCGGGCGAGTTCATCGAGAGCTATCGGAATGCTTGCGCTCGAGGTGTTTCCGAGGCGTTCGATGTTGAGATAGAATTTTTCGTGCGGAATACCGAGCCGTCTCGCGGCGGTGTCGATGATCCGCGCGTTCGCCTGGTGCGGGACGATGTACTTTATATCGTCGGCGGTCAGCGAATTGCGCTCGAGCATGAGCTTCACGTCGCGGGTTATCGAGCTCACCGCGAACTTGAAGGTCTCCTGCCCTGCCATGTGGATGAACGGCTCGTCGGGTTCGGTCGTGTCGAACGGCGACTCGCCGTGCCAGTGCGGAATGCGTATGACCTCGTCTCCGCCCTGCACGTCGAATGTCGAATCGAGATAATTCTCGCCGGCTTCGACGACGACCGCGCCCGCTCCGTCTCCGAAAATGACGCAGGTCGAGCGGTCCTGCCAATTGACGAGGCGGCTGAGCTTCTCAGTGCCGATCAGCAGCGCCTTTTTCGCCTTGCCGCGCGCGAAATATCCCGCGGCGGTCTCGAGCAGGAATATGAACGCCGAGCAGGCGGCGTTTATCTCATAAGCCGTACAGGTCGCGCCGAGTCTGCGCTGCACCATGCAGGCGGTCGAGGGCGAGATCATCTCGCCGCTGACTGTAGAGGTAAGTATAAGATCGAGCTCATCGGGTCTGACCCCGGCGGATTCCAGCGCGGCTTCAGCGGCTTTGACCGCCATGTCGACCGTGGTCTCGTGAGTCGCGATTCTGCGCTCGTGAATGCCGACACGCTGGCTTATCCATTCGTCAGAGGTCTCGACCATCCCCGCGAGATCGTCGTTCGTGACGACGCGCTCCGGAAGATACGAGCCCGTTCCGGTTATCTTGAAGTTCATTTTCTCCCTCCTTGTTTCTCTGCTAAGTGAGTAAAACTCAGAGCGCGGAAGTTACTGTTTTTCAAAAAATAATTTCCGGGAAAATTTTTGATTTTCGTGTAACCTTGCCGCAATCGTCAACACTAATTAAATATGAAAGAAAAATCAGAATCACCTGAATGATGGGTACGTCATGAAAAAACTCATTGTCATCGCGCTGACGATCGGCGTGCTCGCGTTCTCTTCCTGCTCCCGGAGCGCCGCGGACGAATCTGAAAATATCTGTCTCGGAGTGCTCGGCAACACCAAGCGGATGTATGATCCCGACTCGGAAACGGAAATATATCTGAATGACTACACCGCCGAACACGGCGTGTCGGCTTCGGAATACACGGTCATCGACCTGAACGGCGACGGTGAGCCGGAGACTGTCGTCGGGCTGACTATCGGAAGCGACGCTTATGGCTTTCTGATCCTGCACGCCGACAAGGGCACGGCTTACGCCTATGAACTCCCCTACCGGGCTTTCACCGACCTTAAGGAGGACGGGACGTTCAGCTTCTCGAGCGGCGCGGCGGACAGCGGAATCGGAAGACTCGATTTCGCGGACGGCTGGTATTCGGTCGAAAAGCTCGCGTACAGCGAGTCGGGCGATGATATTCAGGACGTGTCGTACTATATCGGCGGCGCTGAAGCCACGGAGGACGAGTTTTACGCTCTCCTCGCGGAGCAGAACAAAAAACCCGGCGCGGAGTGGCATGTGACCGCGCGGTCAAATTAATCTGAAAGTGAAGGCGGGTGACGCTTTGGACGCATTCGAATCAATATATGAAAAGTATTTCACACGGGTCTACGCGTTTTTGTACCGGATGTGCCGCAACGAGGATCTCGCCGAGGAACTGACGCAGGAAACATTTTTCCAGGCGTTCAAATCCTTCCCGAAGTACCGCGGCGAGAGCGAGATCTTCACCTGGCTCGCCTCTATCGCGAAGTACACCTTCTTCGGCTACATCCGTAAAAACAAGAACGCCGACGAGAACGTCGACATCGAGCTCTTAGCCGATACGCTGCTCGACTCGGACAACGATCCGGAGGAAAGGATACAGCGCCATGAGACGATCGACGCGATACGCAGGGCGATAAACGCGATTCCCGAGAAATACCGCGACGTCGTCGTTCTGCGGCTCTACGCCGAGCTGCCCTTCTCGGAGGTCGCCGAGGTACTGCACATTTCGGAAAATTCGGCGAAAGTCATCTTTCACCGAGCAAAAAAACTTTTGTCGGAGGAACTGAAACATGAACATATCCTGTGACATGGCGATGGATCTGATCGCCCTGTACTGCGACGGAGTAGCCAGCGCCGACAGCCGCAAAGCTGTGCGCGAGCATCTCGCCGTCTGCCCCGTCTGCTCGAGAGCCTACGACGCTTACCGCAAGAGACACGAGCAGAGAAAACGCCCCGCTCCCCGCTCTCCCGAGGAAAAATACGCCGCGCTCGCACGTACGATGCGCCACCGTCAGCGCGCGTCGAATCTCGGCATCGCCGCGATCGTGGCGGCGTCGGTACTGCTCGGGGTCTACAGCGCCTACAGAGTGCTTACGAACGACAAGAAATAAAAATCTCCCGACGCTTTCACGTCGGGAGATTTTTTGTGTAATAAAGTATAAAAACAGGTTAAAATACTGCATTGACCCGAGCCCCGCCGCGTGGTATAATTATAAAAAATATTCATCGAAAGGTCGCCACAGCGCGAAACAACGAAATGAAAACACTTGGCAAGCTCAACACCCTGACCTCAGACAAAATCGAAAGCTCCGCCGTCAGCATCGGCTTTGAATGCCTCGACCGCGAGCTCTTCGACCCAGAGAAATGCTACGATAAATTAGCCGCGACCGGCGTAAAATACGCACGCTGCCAGACCGGCTGGATACGCTGCGAAAAGCAGAAGGGCGTTTATACCTTCGAGTGGCTCGACAGCGTCATCGACAATCTGC
>CAKSOR010000122.1 GCA_934477985.1 uncultured Eubacteriales bacterium | reverse complement strand
GCTATCCTTGGGCGAGTCTGCCGTCGCCATTTCCGCTGGGCGACGGGCTGGCTGCTGCCGCCGTAAGGGGAATCGTTTTTCTCCGTTGAATTGGGGGGTAAGGCTCACAGCGAGCACGCTGCGGGCGAACGATGTTCGCCCCTGCTTTATTCTGCCGCAGTTTTTTCCGCCGGCTTTTCCTTTGCTGGTTCCGGCTTGGGAGCGGTGACCTTCGGCTTGCGCAGATTTTCGATGCACCCTCTGGGGCATTCCTTGGCGCAGAGACCGCAGGATTTACACTTGTCATAGTCGATGACCGGATAGGCGTTTTCGACGATGATTGCCTCGAACTTGCAGACCTTTTCGCACTTTTTACAGCCGATGCAGGAGTTTTTGCAGGACTGCATTGCCGTTTTGCCTGTGTTCCGGGAGGAGCAGCGCACGTCTACCTTTTTCTTTTCCGGGCGCAGTTCGATGAGACCATTGGGACAGACTTTCGCGCACTTATTGCAGGAGACACACTTTTCCGTGCAGAACACGGCAATGCCGTTCTGGATGGAGATGACATCGTTTTCACAGACGGAAACGCAGTCCCCCAGTCCGAGACATCCGTAGGCGCAGACACCTGTGCCGCCGTAGAAGCGCTTCGCCGCCGTACAGGACTGCACGCCGTCAAAGGTAAACTTCCGCTTGGTGGCATCGCAGCTGCCGTTACAGTGGAGCACCGGGATCATCCGCTCGGATGCGGAGACGGAGACCCCCATGATCTCGCCGATGGCTGCCGCCGCATTTCCGCCGCCGGGGAGACAGGCGTTCATGGGCGCGCCCTTATTGACGATGGCGTCGGCGTAGTCTGCACAGCCGGCATAGCCGCAGGCACCGCAGTTTGCGCCGGGAAGGGCTTCGGTGATCTTTACGGCGCGCTCGTCCGTCTTGACGGCAAATACCTTAGAGATCACCACCAGCAGGACACCGAACACGATGCCCATGACAACAAAAATCAAAATGGGATAGACAAATTCCATGGCACATCCTCCTTACTGTCCCAGGCCGCCGAAGCCCAGAAAGCTCATGGACACAATGGCTGCCGCGATCAGCGTCGCCGGAACGCCCCGGAACATCTTCGGGGTGTCGCCGTCCGCGTCGTCCACACGGGAGCGGACACCGGAAAAGATCACCATCGCCAGGGCAAAGCCCACGCCGGAGAACACGGCATTCACCAGAGACTGTCCGAAGCTGTAGCTTTCGTCAATGTTCATAATGGTCACGCCCAGTACGGCGCAGTTGGTGGTAATCAGAGGCAGGTATACGCCCAGGGTCTTATACAGGGGCGGCATCAGCTTTTTGATGACCATTTCCAACAGCTGGACAAACACGGCAATGACCAGGATAAACGCCACTGTCCGGAGATAAGTCAGCTCCAGGGGCTTCAGAATGAAGTAGTAGATGGGATAGGTGCACAGGGATGCGCACAGCATGACGAAAACTACCGCAGCGCCCATGCCCACGCTGGAATCCAGCTTTTTCGATACGCCCAGGAACGGGCAGCAGCCGTAGAACTTCGACAGAACGAAGTTATTGGTCAGCACGGCGGCAATGATGATTGCAATATAGGTACTCATGCGTCAGCCTCCTCACACTTTGCGTGACATGCCGCCGCATTGGGGCAGCCTGCGCAGCCGATCTTCTTCGGCGGCTGCTTTTTGGACAGGGCACAGACCACGGCGATCACAAAGCCCAGCACCAGAAAGCCGCCTGCCGGCATAACGAACAGGGACATGGTATGTCCCACCATGCCCGGGATGGTCAGTCCGAACCAGGTGCCGCTGCCCAGGATCTCCCGGACGCTTCCCATAAGGAACAGCGCCAGGGTAAAGCCCAGACCCATGCCGGCGCCGTCCAGCGCCGAAGCCAGCACGTTGTTCTTGGAGGCGAACATTTCCGCCCGTCCCAGAATGATGCAGTTTACGGTGATGAGCTCCAGGAATGCCCCCAGGCTGGTATACAGCGCCGGGACAAAGCCATGCACCAGGAACTGGATAACGGTCACAAAGGACGCGATAATGACAATATAACAGGGAAGCTTCACCTGCTCGGGGATCACCTTTCGCAGCAGGGAGATCACGATATTGGAGCAGATCAGCACGAACATGGTAGACAAGCCCATGCCGATGCCGTTAAATGCTGCTGTTGTGACTGCCAATGTAGGACACATGCCCAGCAGTCCCACCAGCGTGGGGTTTTCTTTCAGGATACCCTTTGTAAATTCTTTTCCGTAGTTCATGCGCCGGTCACCTCCTGATTTGCGCGGACTGTGGCAAGGGCGCAGGTCACGGCTGCCTTCATGCCCTTGGAAGAATAGGTCGCACCGGTGATATTATCCACGCCGTTTACGGCATCGCTGTCCGACAGACCCACCAGGTTATCTGTCAGCAGTTCCGGGTTGGACTGTACCTTGGTACCCAGACCCGGTGTCTCGGAAACGGTGACGAAGGACACGCCGGTCACAGCGCCGTCTGCATCTACGCCGACAACCACCTGGAGACCGCCCTTATTATAGCCGTCTGCGGTGACCAGCACGGCGAACTGTCCCTTTTCATCCTGGTACAGTCCGGTGGCGGAAGCCTTTTCGTTATTCTCCGGGGTAAAGCCGGCGATCTCTGTGAATGTGCCGGCATCGGGCAGCTGCTGCAGGCTGGTCTGGATGGCATCCGCTTCGGCTGCGGCGATCTTATCCTTGGTCACCATGTTTGCCAGTGCCAGGAAAGCGCAGCAGACGGCGCAGATCACTGCCAGCACCAGAGGCGGCAGGAGCATTGTCTTTACGCCGGATGTTTTCTGTTCTGCCATGTTATTTCGCCTCCTTTTTCTCGATGGGCTTTGCGCCGAAAGGATGGGTCATGGTCAGCTTATCGATATACGGAGTCAGCAGATTCATGAGCAGGATGGAGAAGGAGCAGCCCTCCGGCATATTGGCAAATTCGCGGATGACGAAGGTCAGCACCGCGCAGCCCAGGCCGAAGATCAGCTTGCCCTTTCCGGTGATGGGTGTGGTCACATAGTCAGTCGCCATAAAGAATGCGCCCAGGATGACACCGCCGCTGAGGAGGGCGTAGAGCACGTCGGTCATTTCGCCGCCGGTGGCGAGGGTATAGCACAGCTCCAGGACAGCCAGGCCGCCCAGGTATGCCGCCGGGGTATGCCAGGAGATAATGCCCATGACCAGCAGGAAAATGCCGCCGATGAGCAGTGCCAGGGCGGAGGTCTCACCGAGAGAGCCGCCCACGCTGCCCAGGAACAGGTCTGTCAGGCTGGCATTTCCGGAGGCGAGGGGTGTTGCGCCGGTGACGCCGTCGGCGAGTCGGGGATTATCCATGAGCAGCTTCACGATGAAATTGCTGCCGCGGTAATAGAAGGGCTTCACCCAGGTGGTCATATCGCCGCCGAAGGACAACAGCAGGAACACGCGTCCGGTGATGGCCGGGTTTGCGAAGTTACAGCCCAGGCCGCCGAACAGCTGTTTTACCACAGCCACGGCGAAGACGCAGCCGATGGCAGCTTCCCACAGGGGCAGTGTCACAGGCAGGTTCAGTGCCAGGAGCACGCCGGTGAGCATAGCGCTGCCGTCCGTGACGGTGACTTCTTTTTGCATCAGCTTCTGACAGACCAGTTCGGTGAACATGCTGATGACGGCGCAGTACACGACCATGAACAGGGCGCGCGGGCCGAAGACCACGGTCGCCGCCGCGATCGCCGGCACAAGTGCCAGCACCACCAACAGCATGATCTTTTGTGTGGTCATGCCGCTCCGCACATGAGGTGACGGAGAAATTGTAAGTAATGACATGGTTTATCATCCTCCATGAGTTTTTATTTTTTGGGGTTGGGGTGGATTTTTTCTTGGGTGAGATTTCCCTTGGACGGCGGGGCGATGTGGGCATCGCCCCCTACGAGATCCCCCTCTACAGAGGAGGTGGCAGCCGCTGGCTGACTGAGGAGGCTTTACTTCTTAATGCTGGACATATAGAATGCCTTTGCCAGCTGGTTGGTCTCTGCCACGGGGCGTTTTGCCGGGCAGGCGTAGGTGCAGCAGCCGCAGTTCATGCACAGGGTCACTTTCAGCTTACCCAGGGCTTCGCTGTCTTCCCGGCGGAATGCCTTTGCGATCTCCGTGGGCATGAGCCGCAGGGGACAGGCGTGGACGCATCTGCCGCAGTGGATGCAGGCGGACGGCTCTGGAGAGACGAATTTTTCCAGTGCCAGCACTGCGTTATTGGCTTTCAGGATGGGGTCGGCGGTATCGGGGATGGCGATACCCATCATAGGGCCGCCGTACAGCAGCTTTTTCGCGCGTTCCATATCGCACCGGGCAAAATCCAGCACATCCTGCACCGGTGTTCCCATGGGGACGATCACGTTACAGGGGTTTCCCACAGCATCGCCGTCTACGGTCACCATGCGCTGCACCATAGGCATGCCGGTCTTGAGGTAGCGGCTGAGGAATGCCACAGAGGAGACGTTCATAACAATAACGCCCTGGTCTGCCGGAAGCTGGCCTTCCATGACGATACGCCCCAGGGTGTGATAGATCAGGACTTTTTCTGCGCCCTGGGGATAAGTTGTGGGCAGGGAGAAGATCCGGATCTCCGGGTGGGGCTTGGCTTTTTCCGTGAGGACGCGGATGGCTTCGGGCTTATTGGTCTCGATGCCGATGACGGCCTTGGGGATATGCAGCCAGTGCAGCACCTGGAGCACGCCGTCCAGGACTTCTTCCGGGGCTTCTACCATCTGGCGGTAGTCGGAAGTGATATAGGGTTCACATTCGGCGGCGTTGATGACCAGGGTATCTACCGTCTGTTTGGGGTTCAGCTTCACATGGGTGGGGAAGCTTGCGCCGCCCATACCCACCAGGCCGCTCTCCCGAACGGCTTTGAGGAAGCTCTCCTTATCGGTCACGGCAGGCGGACAGACATCGGGACAGACGGTCTGCTGTCCGTCGGTCTCGATCTCCACCATGGGACATGTTCTGCCGTTGGACATGCGGTAGGTGGTCACGGCTTTTACCGTGCCGGACACGCCGGAATGAATGGGCGCTGACATGAAGGCATCGGTGTCGCCGATCTTCTGTCCGACCAGCACGGTATCTTTCGGCTTTACCACCGGGGCACAGGGTGCGCCGATGTGCATGCTCATGGGAATCCGCACCAGTTTCGGCAGGGGCAGCGGCACGGACGCGCATTTTTCGGTATTCTTATGGTGCGCCAGGTGCACACCATGCAGTTTTTTCATATGGGTTTGCTCCTTTCTTGGGTTGGGTGGGGTGATTGGGGGGTGTATTGATGGTGGGATTTTCCTTGGGCGGCGGGGCGATGTGGGCATCGCCCCCTACGATCCCTCCGGCGCTGCGCGCCACCTCCCTTTTCAAGGGAGGCTTGCGGGCGAACGATGTTCGCCCCTACGGTGGGGTGGTTTACCTTTGGGGTGGGGCGATGTAGGCATCGCCCCCTACGAATCCCTCTGCCCGAAACACCTGAAAAGTTTTTTCCTAGGGTGGGGTTATTGGGAGGGGGTAAAGTCAATGTTATCACTAAGGTAGAGAGTTCCGGCGGTGTCCTGGGCAACGATCTGGTAGTCCTCCTGATGAAGGTGCTGTTCCAGTCCGGCCGTGCCTTCCATCCAGATCAGGGTGGAGAGGAAGTCGGACTTTATGCCGCTGTCGCAGAACACAGTCACGGTGGTGAGGTCGGATTCTGCCGGCATTCCGGTTCTGGGGTCGAGAATGTGGCAGTATTTCTTTCCGTCATCCGCAATAAAATACCGTTCATAGCCGCCGGAGGTGGACAGCAGACAACTGGTAGTTGACACCGTACCCAGAACACCGTTGCTGTCGGGGTCGCGGATCTCAATGCGGAAGGGTTCGCCGCCGGGCTTTTCGCCGTAGCACAAAATGGAAGATGTCATGGAGACAGTTCCCCAGGTCGTCTCGCCGGAAGCGTCCAGGGCGGCGCGCACCTGATCCAGGGCGTAGCCTTTTCCCACCGCGCCGCAGTCCAGCTGTGCGCCGTCAGTCAATGCAACGGTATTGTCTCTGACGGTCAGGTGGGAGGGGGAGATGGTGGGGAGCACTTCTGCCAGTTCTGCCGCTGTGGGGACATGGGGCGCATCTGTGGTAATGCCCCAGAGCTTTGTGAGCCGACCCACGGTGAGGTCTACCCGGCTGCCGTACTGCTGCTGCAGGGCGGCGGTCTGGGTGACGAGAGGACAGACGGCGTTTTCTCCGGAAAGCGTGCCCTCGCGGTTCAGCCGGGACACGGCGCTGTCGTCGTCATAGGAATCCAGTGCCGCGGACAGGGTCTGGAGGGTGGAGACCGTTTCGGCGGTATCGCCGCCGTGCAGGGAAATGGTGCAGGCGGTATCCATCACCCAGATGGTGTCAGTCTGCGCCGTTTCGGCAGGTGTGCCGCAGGCGGTCAGCAGCAGGGGAAGTGCCGTGAAAAGTTTTTTCCAGCGAATCATAAAAACATCTTTCTTTTCCTTGGGAAACATGGTATAATAGGGGGATGAGAGACTCCTCCGCCCTGTCGGGCACCTCCTCTGGGAGAGGAGGCTCGGGCGAACAATGTTCGCCCCTACGGTGAGGTGGTTTACCTTTTTGAAAAGGAGCGGGGCGATGTGGGCATCGCCCCCTACGAGATCCCCCTGCCCTGACGGGCATCCCCTTTTTCAAGGGAGGCTTGCGGGCGAACAATGTTCGCCCCTACGGTGAGTAGTGAGTTGCCGGTTTTGTTTGGTGGGTCGATGTGGGTATTGCCACCTACAAATCCCCCTGTCACCTGCGGTGACATCCCCCTTTTCAAGGGGGACTCGGGCGAACGATGTTCGCCCCTACGGTGGGTAGTGAGTTACCGTTTTTGTTTGGTGGGGCGATGTGGGCGGCGAGCCATACGGAATCCCCCTGTCACCTGTGGTGACATCCCCCTTTTCAAGGGGGACTCGGGCGAACAATGTTCGCCCCTACGGTGAAATTTTCGGAGCGGTGAAATAATCGTGTACCGGAAAACAAGGATTCCCCGGAGGGGGAATAGGCGGCTCGCCATCCTTGGGCGAGTCTGCCGTCGCCATTTCCGCTGGGCGACGGGCTAGCTTGTCTTCCGTGACGCTGCTCTTTTCTCTCCGTTGGATTGGGG
>CAKSOR010000121.1 GCA_934477985.1 uncultured Eubacteriales bacterium | reverse complement strand
GGTATCCGCCCGAGTCGCCGTAGAGCATGTCATAGACATAGCCGACGATTGTGTTCATCCCGGCGACATTGAGGTTCGTTCCGAAGAGCGCCACCGCGTCGCTGTACGCCTTGAAAGCGCCGATGAAGCCGGTTATCACGAGATAGAATATCATCGGGGAGATCATCGGGAGGGTTATCTTCGTGAATATCCTGAACTTTGACGTTCCGTCGACTCTGGCGGCGTTGTAATAGTCGCGGTTGACTGACGCAAGCGCGCTTGTCAGAATCAGTATCTTGAACGGCAGGACTATCCAGACCGTGTAGAAGCAGAGGACAAACATCTTCGCCCAGTATGGTCCGTCGATGAAGTCGACCGGGCTCATTCCGAAGAAGCCGATCAGCGTGTTGACAAGTCCCTCGGAATACGCGGTCTTCTTGAAGAGTATCATGAACACAAGCCCGACCGCGAGGGTGTTCGTGACATACGGCAGGAAAAATATCGTCTGATAGAGGTCGCGGAGCTTCTGTATCGAACTGAGTCCGAGCGAGATAAGCAGCGCGAGCCCGGTCGAGAGCGGCACGGTGATTATGACTAAGATGAAGGTGTTCTTGAGCGCCTGGAGGAAGTACGGGTCGTGCAGGACGTAGGAATAGTTGTAAAGCCCCGTGCCGAAAAAGGTCTGCGACGCCGAGTTGTAGCCCTCCTCAAAGGAGTAGACGAACACGTCGACAAGCGGGTAGACCATAAAGACGCCGAGGAAAATCATCGCGGGCAGCAGATAGAGCCAGCCCTTCGGGTTATTCTTGTCCATCAGTTCCCTCCGAAAGCAATTCTTTTCTCTGTGTTCTTGTCGAAGATGAAAGTCTTGTGCGGCTTGAGCGAGAACGAGACAGTCGGCTTTGTGGTGTCGATCTTCGCGTCCGAGTTGATAATCGAGCGGATTACCGGATTCTGTGCGCCATCGTGAGTCGAGACGACGCTCATGTCGCGCCCCATGACCTCGACTCGGTCAAGCTTACAGACAAGTCTGCCGTTTTCGTCGGGGATGAAGCCCTCTGGACGAATCGCCGCCCAGACCTCTCCGTCGGGCGCTCCGGGGACATCGAGGATATTGTCAGCGCCGATGAAGAGCTTTCCGTCCTCAACCCTTGCGTCGAAGACGTTGATCGGCGGAGTTCCGAGGAATTTCGCCACGAAAAGGTTCGCGGGGTCGTCGTAGACCTCCTGCGGCTTGCCCATCTGCTGGACGACTCCGGCTTTCATGACGACTATCATGTCCGAGATGCTCATCGCCTCGTCCTGGTCGTGCGTGACAAAAATAGTCGTGACCTTGGTCTCGCGCTGGATGCGCCTTATCTCCTCGCGGGTCTGGAGTCTGAGCCGCGCGTCAAGGTTCGAGAGCGGCTCGTCAAGCAAAAGCACGCGCGGGGTCTTTACAAGCGCCCTGGCAATCGCAACGCGCTGCTGCTGACCGCCGGAGAGCTCACCCGGCTTGCGGTCCATAAGGTTCTCGATCTGAACGAGCTTCGCGGCACTGTCTGCGCGTTCCTTCATCTGCTCCTTTGTGAGCTTGTCCTTGCCGCGGAGATTCTGAAGCGGGAAAATTATGTTCTGGAAGACGGTCAGATGCGGGTAAAGCGCGTAATTCTGGAAGACCATCCCGACTCCGCGGTTCTCGGGCGGAAGATCGGTGACATCCTCCCCGCCGAATATAATCTGACCCGAGGTCGGTTTCTGGAGTCCGCAGATCAGGTTCAGTGTCGTACTCTTTCCACAGCCCGACGGTCCTAAAAGCCCTATGAGCTTCCCGTCCGGTATCTCAAAATCGAAATCGTCGACCGCTGTGACCTCCTTCTTCTCCTTTCCCGGAGACTGGAATTTTTTGGTTAAATGACTGAGTGTGACTTTCATATTTCCTCCTTGATCGTTTGTCATGGTGTCGTTTCTCTTTCAACTATTATAACACATCCCGGTCGTGATTTCAAGCCCCAAATTGCCTGAATTTCATTTTTTTTCGCAAAACCTCTTGACAAATCGCGCGGACTGTGCTATAATGTATACACGCGCTTGTAGCTCAGTGGATAGAGTGCCCGGCTACGAACCGGTAGGTCGCAGGTTCGAATCCCGCCAGGCGCGCCAGAGTGAAGAGTACGGTTTCTGTGCTCTTCACTTTTTATTTCTCTCCCCGAGGTGAAAAATGGCGAGTTTTACAAAAAATGCCATCAAACAGTCTTTCATAAAGCTCCTCAACGAGCGCCCGCTCTCCAAGATCAGCGTGCGCGACATCGTCGAGGACTGCGGCATCAACCGCAACTCCTTTTACTACCACTATCAGGACATACCAACCCTGCTCTGCGAGATAATAACCGAGCAGGCAGAAAGGATCGCGGCGCGTTATCCGTCGCCGGATTCAATCGAGGAATGTATTGGCGCGTGCATCGATTTCGCGCTCGAGAACCGGCGGGCTGTCATGCACATCTACAACTCTTCAAATCGTGATTTCTACGAGCAGTCGCTCGACCGGCTCTGCACGACGCTGATCTCGGCTTACTTCGACAAGCTGTTCGGCATGTACATGATCGACCCGGAAGACCGCGAGCTGCTTATCAGAACGTTCAGCGCCGAGTGCTTCGGAGTCATGGTGCACTGGATAATGTGCGGAATGAATGACGACATCAAGAAGGACTTCGCCCGGATGTGCGAACTGCGCCGCGGCACGGTCGAGCTGATGCTCAAAAGATGCATAAAGGCATAAAATTCAGACAATTTCAGTTATCTGCCTAAAAAACCCGCATAATCAGGTCTGTGCCCATTGTAAAGAGCGGTTTTTCGTGGTATAATACTATCACAATCAATCCACTGAAAGGTTCTGATACAATGCGTTCAACAATTCCAATGCGCACAGCGAAGACCGGATACATCGTCATGTCGCTGCTGCTCTGTGTCTTCGGACTGCTGCTTGTCTTTATGCCCGGGCTTTCGCTGAGGGTGCTCGGCATAATCTGCGGCATAATTATAATCATTTTCGGCGTCTTCAAGCTGGTCGGCTACTTCTCGCGTGACCTCTACAGGCTGGCGTTCCAGTACGACCTGGCGTTCGGCGCGCTGCTGATACTGCTGGGCATCGCCATGCTGATAAGACCCGCGGCGATTGTCAGCTTTTTCTGCGCGGCTATCGGAGTCGCGGTGCTCGTCGACGGACTGCTGAAGGTTCAGATGGCGCTCGACGCGAAGAAGTTCGGTCTGCGGCGCTGGTGGCTGATCCTCGCGACCGCGGTGATAACGATTGTCTTCGGTGTTCTGCTGGTATTCCGTCCGTCAGAGAGCAGCTCGGCGATAACGATACTTTTAGGGCTCTCGCTGCTTTCCGAGGGTATTATGAACCTCAGCACGGCGCTCACAGCGGTCAAGATCATCAAGAATCAGCAGCCCGACGTCATCGAGGGCGATTTCGAGGAGAAATAACCGTCTGTTCAAAAAAGTTTTTCAGTTTATTGCTATGGAGTACAATAATTTGCGTTAAAATAGAGTCGTCCCGGATATCCGGGCGACTCTTTTGTCATAAAGGAGGCATTCTATGAAGAAAATTCTGATAACACTCGGACTCATTCTGGTGCTTGCCATATCGGTGTCGGCAAGCAGTCTTTCTATAGTATCACAGCCCGCTTCGGCTTATGGAAAGGTCGGCGACAAGCTCGATTTCCACGTCACGGCTTACGGCGAGGAGATAAAATACGCCTGGTACTGGCGGCTCGAGGACGCCGCGACCGGTGAGCTTTTAGAGGAGCATGAACTCGGCACAGACTACACGGCTTCGCTGACGCTGACCGACGAGATGGCTGACCCAACGAAAAAAAGCTATGTCTACTGCCTTGTCTCGGACGATTCGGGCGAGATTCTGACGTCAGAGTACGCCGAGACGGGTGTCAGGCGCTCCGAACCCCTGAAGCTGACCCTGACTTATCAGCCCGCGGGCGAGGTCATCTGCTCGGTCGGCGAGGAGGTCATGATCTCGGCGGCGGTCGACCTGCCGGAATCTGCGCTCGGAACGCTGTCCTACCAGTGGTACCGCTCCGGCGCTGTGCCCTCAAAGCTCGATGGCGAGACAAAGCCCTACCTGATCGTGCCGACCGACATCGCGGGAGTCTCGGGCTATTACTGCGTCGTGACGAACGAAAAGGACGGAGTCGTCGACACTTCGTCGCATGAGTCGGATGTCCGCGTGACCGTCAAGGCGGCGGTCAACCTGAGCTTCGAGGACGTAAAGCCCGGCGCGTGGTACTACGAGAATGTCCGGAAGGCGTGTGTTGACGGGCTTCTCAAGGGCAAATCGCCCGACCGCTTCTGCCCGGGCGAGACAATGACGGTAGCCGAGGCGGTGACCCTCGCGTGCAGACTGAACCAGCTCTCGCAGAGCGGCGTGATCGACCTCGCCAACGGCGGCGACGTGTGGTATTCTACATACATGGAGTACGCGCTGAAAAACGGGATTATCGTATCCGACCTCTCGGACATCGCGAGCAAGTCGGTGACGCGCGGGCTGTTCGCTGAGATATTCGCTTCGGCGCTTCCTGACGAGTGCTTCAGTGAAGTGAATAAGGTCGCGGACGGAAGTATTCCTGACGTTGAGGCGGGCTCTGAGTATGAGGCGGACATCTACAAACTCTACCGCGCGGGAGTGCTGACCGGTTATGAGGACGGCAGTTTTCATCCCGATGGACTGATAACCCGTGCCGAAGCGGCGGTTGTCGCGGTCAGGATGGAATCTCTGAACAAATAAACTGGTCAGTGCGATCTGATTGTGATCTGATTGTGATCTGATTGCAAACTGATGGCGACGTGAAACGCCGCCGGGAAATTCCCGGCGGCGTTTTTCTATCTTATGTTCATAAGGCACACGCAGGCAAGTCCGCACGCCGTGCCTATCCACTGTGTCTTCGACAATTTGTCGCGGAACATCAGCACGCCTATCAGTGTCATCGCGAGCGACGACAGCCCAGAGCTCATCGGGAAGAAGAATATCCCAGCGATGTGCGCCAGTCCGTACATGTAGAGCCGCTGGTAGACCGAGATTATGATCCCCATTGCCAGCGTGTACGGAAAGACACGCTTCATCTCGAACTTCTGTCCCTCCGGCTTCTTCATGACCGCCACGACCGTGAACGACAGTATCGTCGCCACGACATAGATCACGACAAGAAGCGAGATCGACGTGTCGCCCTTGTCCGAGCTCGAGTAGAGCTGGCTGTAGACCTTCTGCAAAGTCGCTCCGAGTCCGTTCGTCAGCAGTGTCAGAAGCGACAGCACCAGCCATTTCAGCGTGACGCTCTTCTGCCCGGGATGCTTCTTCTCGTAGGTTGTGAGTATCAGCGACGCGACCAGCAGGATGATTCCGGCGATCTGGCAGACGCTCACCGGCTCATTGAACATTATGACGCTCGCCACCGTCGAGATGAATATGCTGAATCCGCCTATCATGACGGTCAGTGACACCGGTCCGCAGGTCAGCGCCATCGAATAACAGCACTGGAACATGACGGTCGACGCTCCGACAAGCGCGCCGAAGATCAGCGTCTCGACCGTATAAACCGTCGGGTGGAAGATAATCACAAGGAAAACCAGCACCGACAGAAAGAACATCGCGTTGAAGAAAACGCTGTCGCGCGTGCCGTGTATGTACTTCTTACAGACCTTTGATTGCAGTGTGACCTTGCCCGCCGCGAAGCAGGTCAGCATCACCATGTAGAGAAATTGCAGGGTATAACTCATTGTTTGTCCTCGATTCGGGAGTTGTACAATAAATTATATCACAACCTTCTTCATATGTCAATAGTCATTGTGTCATAATTTTCTGCCTTTCTATAACAAAATGCGCGAAGAGTATCGCCGCTATCGTGAAGATCAGCGTCAGCGCCGACAGCACCTGCTGACCGTAGACAGTCACGCCGAAGAGCGTGTTTCCGCCTTCCCTCACCGCGCCGAGTATCCGGCTGCCGATCAGCGACGCGCCGAAGCCGACTATTCCGCCGAGGCTGTTCTTGACCGCCGACGCCTGGACGAAATAATCCGAGTCGACGTAGCTGTAGATTATGTTGTTGAAGTTCTGGGTCGTCCCGGCGCTGCTGACCGCGTAGAGTATCGTGTAGACAACTATGCACCACTTCGCGGTCGGCGAAGCGAAGATGTTGAAGGCGAATCCCACCGCGGCGATCAAGAGCGCCAGCTCGATTCCCTTGACGAACGAGTGCCGGTCGGCAAAGCGTCCGATAGGCTTTGACAGCGCGAAGCGGCACATGTTTCCGACGGCGTTTATCGCCTGGACAGTTCCGACGGTCAGCATCAGATCCTTGGTCTTGTAGATGCCGAGGAAGCCGATTGTAAGCCCCTTTCCGAACTCCCAGAGGCAGAACATGAATACGACGGTCAGGAAGTTCTTATTGCCGAGCGTGTTCTTCACGACGCCCGAGAGCGGCGGATTGCTTGTCTCGACCCTTCCGGGCGCGATCAGCAGAAGGCAGATGAAGTTGCACAGGCTGACAATCAGCCCCGCCGCGGCGATGAAGATGAAGCCACCGCGGATATTGCCGACCGACTCGAAACGGTCGATGACCGCGCCGACAGCCATTGTGAACGCCATGCCCGAGATCAGCGAGAACATCTCCTTGCCAGCCGAGTAATCACCGCGCTTGTGCGGGTCGACGAAGGAGTTACCCCACTTGTAGATGATCGAGACGACGCTGTAGTTGAGAAAGTAAGCCGCCAGAATGCAGACAATCACGAGCGTTGTCCTGACCCCGCCGCTGACCGGCAGGAAGGGAATCAGGTAGAGCGCCGCGAAGCAGAGCGAGCTCAGCGTGTTGAATATCGTCGCGGTACGCTTGACACTCTTTATCCGCCTGACAATGAAAATCGACGATAACTGGAACAAAAACGACGCCGTGATGAGCGACGAGATTATTCCGATGACCTCGTCAGAAAGTCCGATGACGCCGAGGAGCTTCGCGAGATACGCGTCTCCCGCGAGCAGAGCCATGAAGTATTCAAACGCGCACTGCGCGCTGTAGGCGGCTCTCGAGCGCTTATAGACTGGTGAGTTGAAATCCGGGTTCAAATTTTATCCCTCCGATGAAATAAGTCCTCAGTATTATACCACATCCGGCGGGAAAATGCAATAGGTTTTCCGAATTTCGAAATTGTTTCGTAAAAACGCGTTTTCACGTCTTGACAAACTCCGCTTTATGAGTTATAAT
>CAKSOR010000120.1 GCA_934477985.1 uncultured Eubacteriales bacterium | reverse complement strand
CCGCTACTCACCTTTCCCCGAGGAGATCAACCGCAACCTCACCTCTAAGCTCGCTACCCTCCACTTCGCCCCGACCGAACTCAACCGCTCCAACCTCGCGAAGGAAGGCATCACCGAAAACGTCTTCGTCACCGGCAACACCGCCCTCGACGCGTTTCAGTACACCGTTCGCCAAGGCTACAGGTTCGCCGACGAAAAGCTCCGCTCGATCGACTTCTCCGGCAAAAAGGTCGTCGCCCTCACCGCACACCGCCGCGAAAACCAGAACGGCGGCATCGAAAACATCTGCAACGCCGTCTTAGAGCTCACAAGACGCCACCCCGAACTCCTGTTCGTCTACCCAGTCCACCTGAGCCCCGCCGTCAGAAAGCCGGTAATGTCGATCCTCGCCGATAAGCCCGGCGTCCTCCTCACAGATCCCGTCGACGTCGCCGATATGCACAACCTCATCGCCAAATCCTTCTTCATCATGACCGACTCGGGCGGAATCCAGGAGGAAGCTCCCTCTTTCCACAAGCCGGTATTGGTCCTGCGCACCGAGACCGAGCGCCCCGAGGCGGTCGCCGCCGGTACTGTCAAGGTCATCGGCACTGACACCGCCCGCGTGATCGCCGAAGCCGAAGCGCTCATCTCTGACAAATCCGAGTACGACAAGATGGCTGCCGCTCAGAACCCTTATGGCGACGGTCACGCCTCCGAACGCATAATCGAGGCGATCAGAGGATATTTCGCCTGAACCAAGGCGTTCGCCCGCCGTTTAAGGCAATACCGCGCAATTCACGGCTGACGCCTTAAGCACGCATCTGCTTGCGTTCTTTTCACCAGTTGCTACGCAACTGGTTCATACGTCACAAAAATTCTTGACGTGGGACCTGCCACGCCTGCGAATTTTTGTTTAGTCTGACGAAAAATCCGCTGGCGCATCTACGCACTTAGAATTGTGCGGTATTGCCTTAAATCCCAAGCGGTTACTCGCCGCTCACCAAAAATTCACCTTTCACCCGCCGGATATTTTGTAAAAACTGCCACTTGACAAATTTCCGCAGGAGTGCTATAATATTTTCATCACAGAAGAAGAGGTAATCGAAATGCTTAACCGTATTTCCACAACCGCATACTTTACCTACTATTACTTTTTTACCGGTACCGAAAAAGTAATAGCGTTTTCTGCTGCGATAAAGCCGACTGTGAATAAATAACAGTAACAACTCCTCGATAAGAGGATTCGGATGCCTCCCGCGACAGATTCGCGGGAGGCATTTTAGTTTTCCGCCAAAGAAAGATAAAAGAAACGAAAAGATCAAACCAGAAGAAAGAACAGGAGAAACAAAAATGGTAGTCGTAGTAAAGCCCTCAACTGAAGAAGCAAAAGTCACCGCGCTCATTAACGAGCTCGAAACCAAAAACAACGTCAAGGTCCATGTCTGCCACGGTGAGCAGAAGACCATCTTAGGTCTCATCGGAGACACCAGCAAGGTCGACATCGACCTCGTAAGCTCAAACGACATCGTCGAGTCGGTCAAGCGCATCAGCGAGCCCTTCAAAGCCGCTAACCGCAAGTTCCACCCCGACAACACCGTCATTACCGTCCACTCCCCGAACGGCGACGTGAAGATCGGTGAAGGCTTCACGATCATCGCCGGTCCTTGCTCGATCGAGAGCGAGGAGCAGATCATCGAAGTCGCGAAGGACGTAAAGGCGTCCGGCGCGAATATTCTCCGCGGCGGCGCGTTCAAGCCCCGCACCTCGCCCTACGCTTTCCAGGGACTCAGAAACGACGGTCTCAGGCTCCTCGTCGAGGCAAAGAAGGCCACCGGTCTCCCGATCGTCACCGAGATCATGGACGAGCGTCACCTCGACCTCTTCGGCGACGTTGACATCATCCAGGTCGGCGCGAGAAACATGCAGAACTTCGAGCTTCTCAAGGAACTCGGTCACTGCGACAAGCCGATTCTCTTGAAGCGCGGGCTCGCAAATACCATCCAGGAGCTCCTGATGAGCGCCGAGTACATCATGGCTGGCGGCAACGAGCGCGTCATCCTCTGCGAGCGCGGAATCAGAACCTTCGAGACCGCAACCAGAAACACGCTCGACATCTCGGCTGTTCCGGTTCTCCACGAGCTCTCGCACCTCCCGGTCATCGTCGACCCGAGCCACGCCTGCGGAATCGCGCGTCTCGTCGAGCCGATGGCGCTCTCCGCGGCGGCGTGCGGTGCTGACGGCGTCATGATCGAGGTGCACAACAACCCCGCGAAGGCGCTCTGCGACGGACCTCAGTCGCTCACTCCCGAGCAGTTCGACACAACCGTCAGGAAGCTGAAGAAGATCCTCGCCGCTGTCGAGGGCTGAACAAAGGTCCAACGCGAAAATTAACAATTAACGCTTTAAAATTCCCCCTGAATGGTTTATAATAGAAGTACTAAGGATAAGCTGAATAAATGGAGTTTTCACGCGAAAAAGGCTTGGATTTATGGGCTTTTTCGTCGTGAAAGCAACCTTAAATCAGCGTTTCCCTGAATAACCGCGCTGAAGGGAGAAACGAAATGTATACGATAGAATCGCTCAAAAGCAAACTCACACCGGTCTTCTCGGATTACGGCATCAGAAAAGCCATTCTCTTCGGCTCATACGCGAAGAGGACGGCGACCGAAAAGAGCGACATAGACCTCTTAGTCGACAGTCAGCTCAAAGGGCTGAGGTTCGTAGGCTTCACCGAAGCCGTCCGAAAGACCGTTGACCTCCCGGTCGACATCCTCGACGTCACACATATTGAGCGGCATTCAAGAATCGACCGCGAGATAAGCGCGACAGGAGTAACGATCTATGAAAAATGAAGACCGCGTAAAGCAGATGATCATCCGCTCCGAAAAGATACTGCGTTATTGTGATAAACAAACCTACGACACCTTCACGGCTGATGACATGCTCGTCGAAGCATGTGTCTTCAACCTCAGTCAGATAGGGGAGCTTTGCCACGGCGTTACAAGCGAATATACCGCTGCACACCCAAATATTCCCTGGAATGAAATGTATGGTCTGCGAAACCGGATCGTACATGATTATGACGGCGTAAATTTGAAACTTGTATGGGAGATCATTTCGAACGACCTTCCGGAGCTTCTCGGAATTTTACAGCCACTAAAATAAAGGACATCAGATGGGCTTCCGGTCATTCAACGAAATCTACTACCGCCGCAGGCTCGAGCAATTCGAGTGCAGACCCATCACCCGAGCCGATCTCACCGAGGCAAAGCAGTCGCTGAAAGTCCTCGACGACGAGGAGTTCGGACTGTCCGGACTCGTCAATAAGCTCATAAGCGATTCATCCGATGTGCCGCGCTCCTGCCGTATATCTTCTGCGAGACAAGTGGAATTAAGAACATCCGCCCCCGACTGATAAGCCGCCGCTCCATCGCCGGCGTCACCGGACTTGAAGACATAGACGACGAGCTCCGAAGACCGATCTGCACGGCGCCCGAGGATGGATACACCGACTTTGACAGCTTCCACTCCTATTGCCGCGAGCGGATATTGTCGGCGCTTGACGAACACACAGAGCTCAGGGACATCCCGAAAAACCTCCCGTCTGAGATAAAAGAGCCGAACATAATCGTCGTCGAATCGGACTACTGCGGCACGATTCCATTGACGCTCAGCGCGCTCGACGACCGCGTGAAATTCAGAATGTACAAAACCGCGCCCTTCCTCTGCGAAACCTGCCGCGGGAATATCTTCCGGAAGAGCTGCGAGAACATGCGCATGTTCGATACGCTTTGCAGTCATTACATTCTTCTGTAATACTCATCCTTCAGGAACGGAAAGTTATGGTGAACCTCGCCGGATCGGAAGAATTGCTGCGAATATCGCTCTCCGAGATAAAATACATGTCAGAATAAAAAATACCTTTCCGGATCAAACCGAATCCGGAAAGGTATTTTTATAATAGACATGTTCGATAACCCGCCCTTAGCGTATCAAATTGGCGACATAAGTCGGCAATTTGATTGACAAGTCTGGGGGGTTATCGAACATGTCTAATCTCCACGACGAATCACCCAGTACTTCCTGTAGACAAAATCCGAGCCGTCGAAATTCAGCTGATACATCCGGCGGAAGAACACCGGAATATCCTTCGGCTGCCACTGCTCCCTGTAGGTGCAGCGATAGCGCATCCCGATATTCCGCATGACTCCGCCGCTCGCCGGGTTGTTCACGTCATGCGTCGCGGTTATGTATGGAAACCCGGCTTCGGTCATCAGACCGCGAACGCGAACTCACTGTCCCGAAACCGCTTTCATAGAATCTCCGCGTAACAACGCTCCAAGGGAAACCACGACAGAAACCGATTGACCTCCGCGTCCGACAGCAAAGCGTGCAGCGCCATGATGTCGCCCTCGCCGAACCGACTGAGTATCAGCCTGCCGATCTCAAATCTGTCCTTCATAATAAGCTCCTTTCAACAGCTTCAACAGACATGTCTGTCAGAGATGTTCTATACACAAAGAAACGCCCGCGGGACATCCCGAAAGCGTTTCTATTTGCTTACCGTTATATTATTCAAGCCAAACGGGCTCTTGTTTTCACCTTTATATTTTATATGTAAAACTTCCGCCAAAGCGAAGAGTGAGCATAATTTTATAAAGAGTAAGCGGTGATTACTTCGCGTAGTCGATAGCGCGGCTCTCGCGAATGAGATGTACCTTGATCTGTCCGGGATACTGGAGCTCGGACTCGATCTTCTTCACGATGTCGTGCGCGATGACAACCATCTGCTCGTCGCTGACGACCTCTGGCTTGACGGCGATGCGAACCTCGCGTCCCGCCTGAATAGCGTATGCCTTGTCGACTCCCGGGAAGCTGTAGGTGATCTCCTCGAGCTTCTGGAGACGCTTGATGTAGTTCTCAAGATCCTCACGTCTCGCGCCGGGTCTTGCCGCTGAAATAGCGTCGGCTGCCTGGACGATGATGGCGGTTATGGTCTGCGGCTCGACGTCGCCGTGATGCGCCTCAATCGCGTGGATAATCTCGCGGCTCTCCTTGAACTTCTTCGCGATGTCGACTCCGAGCTGTACATGCGAGCCCTCGATCTCCTGAGTGAGCGCCTTTCCGATGTCGTGCAGGAGTCCGGCGCGCTTAGCGAGCGTGCTGTCAACTCCGAGCTCATCGGCGATCATACCTGACAGCAGCGAAACCTCGATCGAGTGATCGAGCACATTCTGACCGTAGCTCGTACGGAAGCGGAGTCTTCCGAGCAGCTTTACCATGTCGGGGCTGAGTCCGTGAATACCGGTCTCGAAGGTCGCTCGTTCGCCGGCCTGCTTGATCATGGCGTCGACATCGCGCTTAGCCTTTTCGACCATCTCCTCGATACGGGCGGGATGAATGCGTCCGTCGGCGATCAGCTTCTCAAGAGCGATACGCGCGACCTCGCGGCGGACCGGATCGAAGCTCGAGAGCGTGATAGCCTCGGGCGTGTCGTCGATGATGAGATCGACTCCGGTCATTGCCTCGATAGCGTGGATGTTACGTCCCTCGCGACCGATTATTCGACCCTTCATCTCATCGCTGGGCAGCGAGACAACCGAAACCGTGGTCTCGGTGACCGTCTCAGAAGCGCAGCGCTGGATAGCGAGCGCGAGAATGTCCTTCGCCTTGGCGTCGGCTTCTTCCTTGAACTGCTGTTCGTACTCGATGAGTCTCTGAGCGGTCTCGTGCTTGACATCGGCGTCGATCTTCTGAACGATCTGCTCCTTTGCCTCCTCGGCTGTGAGACCGGCGACCTCCTCGAGCTTTTCGAGCTGCTTTACCTTGATCGCCTCAATCTCCTCGCGGGTATCGGAACAATCCTTGAGCTTCTTGTTGAGCTGCTCATCCTTGCGCTCAAGACTCTCGAGCTTGCGGTCGATCTGCTCTTCCTTCTTGGAGACTCTCGACTCAAGTCTTGAGAGCTCGGCGCGGCGATCCTTGATCTCGCGTTCAGCCTCGTTCTTCTGGCGGAGAATCTCCTCCTTAGCCTCGATAAGAGCTTCTTTTTTCTTGTTTTCGGCGTTGTGTTCGCCTTCCTCGATTATGCGCTTTGCGCGTTCCTCGGCAGTACCGAGCGTGGCTTTGTCTTCGGCTTCCTTCTGGGCTTTGTGTTCGTCCCAGCCGTGCGAGTAACCCTTTTTCCTTCCGAATCTGAAGCAGAAAATTCCTGCTCCGGCTCCGGCAATAACAGCACCGATCAGTGCGGCAAAAATGGGATTCAAGTGTGGAACACCTCCTTGATTTGAATATTGATCATTTATTTTCATATGCAATCTCTTGTTTTCTCTCTGACTTTCACAGTAATAATCACATACATATATATTTTACACAAAAAACGGCGATTTGTCAAGAGCTTCGGCGCAATTTTTACAACATTGTAAAGCTCATCGGCGTTTTTTACAAAAATCGCTCCTCGTCTATGCGTATATCGTATGTATTTAAGGTCTCAAAAGCCTCATCGCAGAGCGCTTTGAAGTTGAGTTTGTTCTCCTCGGCAATTACCTTCTCGATCTCAGGGCGGGTCTTGGGATGTCTGGGCGTGAAAACGGTGCAGCAATCCTCATATGGGAGTATTGAGGTCTCGAAAGTGCCGATCCTTCTGGCGATCGAAACGATCTCCTCCTTGTCAAGCCCGATGCAGGGACGGTAAACCGGCATATTGACGCAGGCGTCGGTGACGGCGATCGCGCGCATTGTCTGGCTCGCGACCTGAGCGAGCGACTCGCCGGTGATAATAGCGCCGCACTTGTTGCGTCTGGCGACGCGGTCGGCTAAGGTCATCATGTAGCGGCGGAGCAGGAGCGTGAAGTAATCCTCGTCGCAGTTGTGGACAAGCTCCTCCTGGATGTGGGTGAGAGAGATGACATGAACCTTGACGTGAGTCGTGTACTCGCAGAGAAGTCTCGCGAGCTCAAGTACCTTTTCACGCGCGCGCTCAGAGGTGTATGGGAAGCTCTCGAAGTGGAGCGCCTCAAGCGTGACACCGCGCTTTGCCATCATGAATCCGGCGACCGGGCTGTCTATACCGCCCGAGAGAAGGAGAAGACCCTTTCCGCTGCTTCCGAGCGGCATTCCGCCCGCGCCCTTGATCTGCCCGGCGTGGATGTAAGCGCCGTACTCTCGGATCTCGACTCTGACAGTGACATCCGGGTTATTCAGATCAACCTTTAGTCTCGGCATAGCCTCAAGCACCGCCGCGCCGATCTCACCAGCGAGCTCAAGACCGTGACCGACGATCTGGCCAAGCTGGAAG
>CAKSOR010000119.1 GCA_934477985.1 uncultured Eubacteriales bacterium | reverse complement strand
TGATCACAATGGCAATAAAGGCAATCGGCCTTGTCGAGGTCGAGGGAAGCGTCGCGGCTGTCGACGCGCTCGACATCATGTGCAAGGCGGCGAACGTGGCGCTTGTCACGATCGAGAGAAAGCTCGGCGGGCGGCTTGTCACCGTCGTTGTGTCCGGAGACGTTTCGGATGTAACCGCGGCGGTTGAAGCCGTGAAGTCCGGCTGCATAATGAAGCCGGTCGCGTCGGCGGTCATCGCTTCGCCTCACTCCGAGACAAAGCGGATTCTCGAGATCAGCGCCAGAAACCACAATATTGAATAAAGGGGCGATAACATGCCCGAAGATACTAACAAGCCCGGTGAGACCGGGATCCCGAAGCCGAGAACACGCAGGAAAACTCCCGCGAAGACTACGGTCGAAGCGGCTTCGGTCAACACAGAGATAAAGGAAATAATTCCGGAGGTAAGAAAAATGACTCAGGCACTTGGAATGATCGAGACTAAGGGTCTCGTCGCGGCTATCGAAGCGGCAGACGCAATGCTCAAGGCGGCTAATGTCGAGCTCGTCGGAACCGAGAAGATCGGTTCGGGACTCGTATCCGTCATGGTACGCGGCGACGTCGGCGCTGTAAAGAGCGCTGTCGAGGCTGGCGCGGCATCGGCTGAGCGCCTCGGCGAGGTTATCGCTACCCACGTCATCCCGCGTCCTCACGACGACGTTGAGAAGATCCTTCCCATTCTCAAGTAAGAGATGGTTATCGGAAAGGTCACTGGAAGCGTAGTGGCGACCCGCAAGGACGAAAAGCTCGTGGGCTCGAAGTTCCTTGTGATCGAACCGCTCCACTCGATGGAAAAGAATGTCACTGACAGATTCGTCGCGGTCGACAACATCGGCGCGGGAATCGGCGATATTGTGCTCGTCTCGACCGGCAGCGCGGCAAGGCTCGCCTGCCCGGTCGCTGACGCCCCGTGCGACGCGGCGGTCGTCGGAATCGTCGACGACGCTTCGGGACTTGAAAAAGAATGATTTCTACGACCCTTTGCCGCGAATAATATCGCGGCGGAGGGAAGAAAGATTGGATTTTGAAAATGCAGTTAAATGAATTATCGGAACTCATGAGGAACGCCGGAGTCGCGGGCGCGGGCGGAGCGGGATTCCCGTCTTACGCGAAGCTCAACGCGGCTGCCGACACTATCATCCTCAACTGTGCCGAGTGCGAGCCGCTTCTGAAGCTCCATCGGCAGGTTCTCGAGAGATACGCGCGCGAGATCGTCGGAACTCTTTCGCTCATCGCCGACACTCTTGACGCCGGACGCGTAATAATCGCGGTAAAGCCGGCATACAAGGAGGCTGTCAAGGCGGTCGAGAAGGTGCTCTCCGAATTCCCGAAGGCGTCGATAGGCTTTCTTCCCGAGGTCTATCCGGCGGGCGACGAGGTTGTGACGATCTACGAGACGACCGGAAGAGTTGTCCGTCCCGGAGCGCTCCCGATCACGGTCGGATGTATCGTCTACAATGTCGAGACGGTCTATAACATCTGGCGCGCGATGAACGAGTCCGCGCCAGTCACAGAGAAGTACATAACAATCGCGGGTGAGGTCAGAAACCCCTCGACCTACAAAGCGCCGCTCGGAATGACCTACGGAGAGCTCATCGAGCTTGCCGGCGGAACGACGATCAAGGACTACGCGCTTGTCGGCGGCGGTCCTATGACCGGACGCGTCGTCACCGAGAATGACGTCGTCACGAAGACTTCGAACGCCGTGCTCGTTCTCCCGAAGAACAGTTTTGTCATACAGAAAAAGACCGCGAAGATCAAGATCGACATGCACCGCGCGATGGCGGCTTGCTGCCAGTGCCGGATGTGCACCGATCTCTGCTCGCGTCACCTTCTCGGACATCCGATCGAGCCGCATCTCTTCATGCGTTCGGCAACCTCGGGCGTCACGAAGGATCTCAAGCCTTTCGTAAACACGATGTACTGCTCGGCGTGCGGACTCTGCGAGATGTACGCCTGCGGACAGGGACTTTCGCCGCGCACTCTCATCGGCGAGGTCAAAGCCGGACTCCGCGCGAATGGCGTCAAACCCGACCCGAACGTCAGGATGGACGAGGTCAACCCGTACCGTTCGGGCAGAATGGTTCCGGTTGAGCGCCTCACCGCGAGACTTGGTCTCTCGTCCTATGATAAGCCGGCGCCGATCATCGACACTGAGATTAAGCCGACAAATGTCAAAATTATGCTCAGCCAGTCTATAGGTGTGCCCGCGGCGGCTTCGGTAAAGCCGGGCGACGCCGTGAAAGTCGGAGATGTCATCGGAAGCGCGGCTGAGGGCAAGCTCTCGATGCCGGTTCACGCCTCGATCGACGGAACGGTCACCGAGGTCACTCCGAAGTACGTCATCATACACGCATAAATCTGCGAAGAGGAATAATAGTTTTCGTCCTGACGGTCGATGACCGTCATTCTCCTGCGGAGAACCGCCGAAAACTAACCAAGCGAAAGGAAGCTTTCGCAGCGGCGAAAGCAAGAATTAATTAAAATGAGTAAAGCAATCGGAATGGTCGAGTGTCAGACGATCTCGACCGGAATTCAGTGCGCGGATCTTATGCTCAAGACCGCCGAGGTGGAGATCCTCGAGAGCCAGCCGGTCTGCCCCGGAAAGTATCTCGTCCTCATCACCGGCGATCTCAGCGCGGTAAAGGCTTCGGTCGACGCGGCAAAGACCGCTCACGCACAGAAAATAATCGGCTCGTTCGTGCTCGGCAACCCGCACGAATCCATCTTCCCGGCGATCTACGGCGCGGCTGAGGTCGGCGACGTGAAGGCGCTCGGTGTCGTCGAGACCTTCAACGCGGCGGCTGCCATCACGGCGGCTGACGCTGCGGCGAAGACCTCGCTCGTGTCGCTAATCGAGCTCAGACTCGCGCGCGGAATGTGCGGCAAGTCATACGTTCTCCTGACCGGAGACGTGGCGGCTGTCACCGCGGCAATCGAGCGCGCTGAGACTGTTGCCGGCGAGGACGGAATGCTCCTCGACAGCTCAGTCATCCCGAATCCCGACAAGCGTCTCTGGGATTCGATCCTTTAAGTCATGCAGAACTTCAAGGTAAAAACGAATGTCTGCTTCGGCGAGGGCGCGTTGAACGTCCTCTCGGAGCAGAAGGGAAATGTCGTCATCTTCACCGACGCTTTCATGGTGAGCTCGGGCGCGGCTGAGAATATCAAGTCGAAGCTCAGCTCGGCTGACTCGGTGAAAATCTTCGGCGAGATAAAGCCCGACCCGCCTATTGAGCTGATAGCCGCGGGACTCGGCTTCCTTGTCGACGCGAAAGCCGACTGTGTCGTCGCGCTTGGCGGCGGCTCGTCGATCGACGCGGCGAAGGCGACGATTCTGATGGCAAAGCGCTCGGGCTTCAAGGATCAGATAAAGCTCATCGCGATCCCGACGACGAGCGGCACGGGCTCGGAGGTCACGAGCTTCGCGGTCATCACCGACAAGGCGAAGGGAATCAAGTACCCGCTCGTTGACGATGAGCTTTTGCCCGACACGGCTATTCTCGACCCCGAGCTGGTAGTCTCAGCTCCGCCGAGAATCACGGCTGACACCGGCTTTGATGTGATAACTCACGCGCTCGAGGCATATATTTCGACGGCGGCGAACGATTATTCGGACGCGCTCGCCGAGAAATCCTTGCAGCTCGCGTTTGAGTATCTTCCGAGAGCCTACGCCGACGGAAAGGACATCGAGGCTCGCGACAAGATGCACACCGCGTCCTGCCTTGCCGGAATGGCTTTCAACGCCGTTTCGCTCGGAGTCAACCACGGAATCGCGCATCAGCTCGGCGCTAAGTTCCACATCCCGCATGGGCGCGCGAACGCGATGCTCCTGCCGCATGTTATGCGCTACAACGCCGATCTTTCGGCGAACTTCGGCGCTAAGACCGAGACGAAGGCGTCGGTCAGACTCGCGAGGGTGGCGAGAATGATCGGGCTTTCAGGCGGCGGCAAGTTGCCGCTTGACACGAACTCGCTCGTTTTAGCTCTCTGCAAGCATCTTTTCTACATGCTGAAGATGACCGGCACACCGCTGACCTTAGCCGAGGCGGGGGTCTCGCGCGAAAGCTATGAGGCGGTCAAGCCCGCGATCATCGAGGCGGCTCTGAAGGACGCCTGCACGGCGACGAATCCGCGAAAGATGACGCCCGAGGGAGTCGAGGAGATACTCTCGAAATTATTGTAATAACCAATTATCAAGGAAATGACACCAGGATCACGGTAGCAGAATAAGCGCCGTCTCCCGGTGTCATTTCTGTCATTATGTGGGGAAACCATCATGACACACGTCAAAACTGTCCTGGAAATCACACTTGTTTCAACACTTGTCCTCGCTTCCTGCGGGAACAAGCCTTTCGCACCGGCAAGGACGGTGGGGATGATCAGTTCTGTTGGTTTATCTGCTCGTTAAATTAAACTGTGCATAACTCATACAGCAGCGTCAAGACTTAGTAAGCAACTCAATAAGGCAACGCTGAGGAGCGACCTTGACGCGGGCTGCGGATAGAACGGTGGAGGACAGCGAAGTTTCAGAACTTCGCTGTCCTCCATTTTTCACATAGATAACCTTCATGATCGAATCATCAGTCGGGAACACCGCATCGGATTTTGTGAACTTTCTCACCATCCGATGGTAACTTTCAACAGCGTTGGTCGTATAAAACAGACATGTTCGAAAACCCTCCCGATATATCAATTAAATTGCCGGCTTGCGTCGCCAATTTGATACGCTGAGGTCGGGTTATCGAACATGTCTGTTATCTTCCGCATTTCCGGAGGATATTCGAAGAAAGTCGTAAGCTCACTCCAGCTCCTGTCCCATGATTTCAGGATGTCCGGATACTTCTCAATCAATATTTTTTTGAGAGCAGCGCCTTTTCGGTTTCGGCAATTGCCGATATAGCCGCGTCGCCCTTGTGGAAGACGATGTAGAAATAGAGCGCGTCGACTATCGCGAGCTGCGCGATGCGCGAGTTCAGCGCGAGGATTGAATAGCGTGTCTCGTCGGAGAAGGTCTGCAAGACTATGTCACTGACCTTGATTATCGGGGATTTTCCGTAATTCGTAATGCAGATTGTCGAAGCACCGCGCTCCTTCGCGATGCGGAGAGCGTCAACGATGTCGCGCGACGAGCCCGAGTGCGAGATGCCGATCGCCACATCGCCCTCGGTGAGGTGCGAAGCCGCGATTGCCTGCATGTGGTTGTCGGTGTAGGCGACCGCGTTGCAGCCGGCGCGCAGGAACTTGTGGCTCATATCGACCGCGACCGAAGCCGAGTTGCCGAGTCCGAGCGTGATTATACGGTTCGCTGCGAGTATCTTCTCAGCCGCCTCGCCGAGCGCCTTTTCGTCGAGCACCTTGCGCGTGCGCTCGAGCGAGCAATAGATGTCGTTGCAGACCTTGCCGAATATCTCATAGCTCGAGTCGCCGGGGGTGATGCTCTCGCTGATGTTCGAGGTGTTCTCCTCGCGGGCGAGCGAGATTTTGAGCGCCTGATAGCCGTCGTAGCCGAGGCGGCGGGCAAAGCGGACGATTGTCGCTTCGCTGCACTTGCAGTTGTCGGCAAGCTCGCTTATCGAGAGGGGGATCAGCTTGCCGGGGTTTTTGAGTATCCAGTCGGCGATCTTCTTCTCGGCGCGACCCATCTCGTCGTACATTACCTGAATTTTAAGTGTAGCTCTTTCCATTTTCTCTTTTCCGATCCGCCGTGAGGCTCGTTAATTTTCTATCTAATATTATACTCCATTTTGACCGGATTGTCAAGCCCAAAAGTGAAGTTTTTTTTCGTGGCATAATGCACAAAATGTGGTAAGTTTTTTTGTGCAACCATACAAAAATTCGGCTTTTGACAAGAAATTTCGCGAAAGGTCTTGAAATTTTTTTTTGAGTACTGTATAATATTAGACGGAGTTGAAAATGAAAAAAGAAAATAAACTTCACATTTTCGAATCTCTTATCTGAAAGGATGTAAGAATATGCAGAACAGCAAACTGAAGATCGGTATAGTCCCTGAGCGCAGATGGCTTGCCGACCAGAAGACCCGCAAGGGAATTTTCCAGCCCTCCTATGCCGTGGACAACAAGAACCATGTACTCGAGTACATAAAGAAGAACTTCGCCGACGAGACCGTCGAGTTCACCGATCTCGAGTGGCTCAACGATGAAGGACTCCTCTTCGAGAACGACGACGTTGATAAGGTAGTCGATTACCTGAAGCGCGAGAAGGTCGACGCTATCTTCCTCATCAACTGCAACTTCGGAAACGAGGACGCGGCTGGTCGAGTCGCGCGCGAGATGGGTCTCCCCGTGCTCCTCTGGGGTCCGAGAGACAACCTCTTCACTCCCGAAGGCAACCGTTTCACCGACTGCCAGTGCGGACTCTTCGCTATCTCGAAGCACCTCCAGCGCAGCCACATCCCGTTCTCCTACATCGAGAACTGCAACGTCGAGGATAAGCCCTTCGCTGAAGGCTTTGACAAGTTCCTCTCGGTCGTCTCGATGCTCAAGACCTTCAAGGGCATGCGCATCGTTCAGGTCGGATGTCGCGTAAAGCCCTTCAAGAGCGTCATGTTCAACGAGATGGAGATCATGGAGAAGTTCGGCATCGACGTCACTCCGATCAACATGGCTGAGGCTGTCGCCAAGCTCAACAAGATCTACAACGACCCGGCGCGCCGCCCCGAGCTCGAGGCTCTCGCCGCCGACACCAAGAAGAAGATGGACTGCTCGTCGGTCGACGATGAGCTGCTCGTCAAGATGATGACCTTCGTTCCGTTCTACAAGGAGCTCAAGGAGGAGAATCACGCCGACATCATCTCGACCGAGTGCTGGACCTCGATGCCTCTCGGCTTCGGAGCTAATCCCTGCCTCGCTATGTCGATCCTCGGCGATATGGACTGCCTCGTCACCTGCGAGTCGGACATCTACGGCGCTATCACGCTGGCGCTCCTCTACGCTATGAAGAGAAAGAAGACAGTTCCGGCGTTCGGCGAGTTCACCTGCCGCAACCCCCAGAACGACAACTCCGAGCTGCTCTGGCACTGCGGACCGTTCGCTTATTCGCTCAAGAAGCCCGAGTCGAAGGCTTATATCTTCAACACCAAGCCGTCGTTCAGACTCGCTGACGGCGACTGGACGATCGCGAGATTCCAGGGACAGGGCGGAAAGTTCACCTTCCTTGCCGGCGACTTCAAGACGACCGACGGACCGCACACCTTCGGAACTCATATGTGGGCTGACTTCGGCAACCTCCCGAAGGTCGAGCGCAAGGTCATCGAAGGACCGTACAT
>CAKSOR010000118.1 GCA_934477985.1 uncultured Eubacteriales bacterium | reverse complement strand
GCATTACCGCGCTCATCTCGGGGTCTTTCGCCGTCTTGAGGATCGCCATGTAATATGTTCCCAGGTTGTAGGTGACATAATCCTTCTGCTTCTCGTCGAGCTTCGGCGTCGGGATGATGCCGTAGTCGTCGTTCATGTCGCGGAGCTTGTCGGTGTTGCCGATCTGCGCGCCAAGGAAGAGGAGATTTCCCGCCTTGAAGATCGAGTTGAGATCGGTTCCGGTCGCAAGGTCGGTCTGACCGTTTTTCATGTAATAGCAGGACTTTTCGGAGTTGATGATCTTGTAGATCTTGTTGTACATGTCAACAAAGCCCTCATTCATGAACTTGTACTCATACGAGCCGTCAGATGTGCGTGTTGCGAGCTTCATTCCCGCCGAAGCGAACAGCGCGCGCCCAGCCTGGAGGTCAAACGCGTATCCGAGTCGGTCGTCCGAGATCTTATACTCGCTGTCTCCGTTCAGGTCGGAGAGCGCCGCGTTGGACATCTCAAGCAGCTTGTCAAGCGTCCACTTACCCTCCTCGACGAGATCATAGGGGTTCTCCAATGAGAGCGAATCTATAAGCTTCGGGTTCATGTAGATGACCTCAAGCATTCTGATGAGGTCGAGCGACATCGAGCCGACCGCGCTGTAGAGCTGTCCGTAAATCTCGGCGCTGTCGTTCCAGCCGGCGCACCAATAGGGCTTTGAGAAATCAAAAGCGTCGTAGTCGAGCATATTGAGGAAAAGTCCGCGCGTCTCACAGCCCCACCAGTAGTCGGGCATGACGACGTCATAATCTCCGCTTCCCGACATCACATCGCCCTCGAGCGTCTGATTCCAGATCCCGGAGTCGTCCTCGAGCCCGACGGATTTGATATTTACCTTGAAGCGCTCTGAAATCTTGCGGTTGCGCTCATAGATAGCGTCGTTGACGACATCTCCGGTCTCCTCGTCAGGGCAGATGAGGTCGTTTCTAGACGCTCTCACGAGCATCGTGAAATCCTTGCCGCCGAAATCGTACTCGCCGAGATCGTCGAGAAAAGGCTTCTCGGTTTCGGGAGCGGTAGACTCGGTGTCAGTTGAGGTGACTTCACCTCCGGTCGGCGTGCCACCGCACGCTACGGTCTGGATAGCAAGCGCCGCGAGCAGAAACAGGGATACATACCTTGATCTTTTCATGATTAACTATACCTCCACAATATCGTTATATCAATTATACCGCAAAAAAAGGTTTTTGTAAATATAAATAATTTGCATGATATTGTGGATTATTCACGTTTTACTTGCCGCAGACCATCAATTTGTACTGAGTCGGAGTCATACCGGTCTCTTTTTTGAAACAATTCGAGAAATACGCCGTGTCGGAAAATCTGAGCGTCTCGGCGATGAATTTCGTCCTCGCACCGTCGTAGAGCATGCCCTTCGCGGCGTTTATACGGAGAACGTTGAGATATTTCATCGGCGTGACGCCGTATGTCCCGCGGAAGACGCGGATGACCGTCGCCTCGTGCATGAATAGCTGCTCGGCAATGTCGGAGAGCCTGACATCGTCGTAGATGTGATCTGAGAGGTAGTTGCGGACAAACTCGGCAGTGGAGACGCGGTTTGAGGTGACGCTGTCGTTCACCCGCTCGCCGTTTCCGACGATCGAGAGTATCTCGATGAGCTTGACCGACGCGATCCGCTGAGCCTCCCTGAGGTCAAGGTTCTTCGCCGAGAGAACATTGTGTATCGCGAGAATCGCGCGCTTTATCCTCAGATCAGCGCAGTGAAAGACGGTCACCGTGCCATCAAGACCGTACATCGCGGTGATGTTGTCGACGAGTTCACCGCGTGCGTTCGCCCAGATCTTCTCGTACGGCTCGTCGCGGTCAGCGAAATAATGTCCGGTAAATCCGCGGTGGAGCATATAGAAATCGCCCGCTGTGACCTTATAGCGCTTTCCCTCAGTGTCTATCCAGCCGACGCCCGAGTTCACGTACTCGAAGACATAGACCGGGTTGTTGTCGCGGAACATCTCGTATCGCGGGTTCGGCGGCGTCTTCCCGCACATATCGAGCTCGAAGAAACTGTTCGGTCGGTAGGTCGGCGAGTAGACGGTCGAGTAGTAAAAATCCTCGCCGAGAAAGTTTTTGTAGGCTGGCATTTCTTCACCCCCATTATTATTCTATCATATCGCGCGGGATTTGTCAAGAAAAAAACTCCGTTCCGATCATCCGGAGCGGAGTTTTGCTGTATCCTCAGAAATTATTCGGTCTTCGCGGCGTTTCTGTATGTCTCGAGCAGCGTTTCGAGCTTGGCTTCGAAATTCGCGCGCTCGGACTCATACGCCGCCGTGATGTTCTCCTTGCCCGCCTGAATCTGCCGGAAGAAGAATCCGCCGACCGAGCCGAGAGAGCTCTGGTTCACGAACGCGAAATCGAAATATGTGCTGTCAAGTATAAGGTCGAGCATCCTCGCGGTCTCCTCGTCACGGCTGTACTTGCCCTTGAGCGCCGTATCAAAGTAAGTCCCGACGACGCTCTTATAGCTCTCGGCGTTCAGCGCCTCGAGCATCACGGCGCTCATTTCGGGGTTCTTCGCCGTCTTGAGGATGGCGGCGTAATAGGTTCCGAAGTTGTAGCAGACGTAATTCTCCTGCTCCTCGTCGAGCTTCGGCGTCGGGATGATTCCGAAATCGGTCGTCATGTCGCGCAGATTGTCGGTGTCGAAGAGTCCAGCGCCGAGGAAAAGAATATTTCCGGCTTTGAAGAAGCCGTTGAGATCGTCGCCCGTGCCAAGGTCGACCTGCCCGGTCGGCATGTAATAGCACGAGGTCTCGTTGTTGATTATGTCGTAGACCTTCTTATAGCGGTCGACGAAGCGCTCGTTCATAAAGTTGAGCTCATAGGAATCGTCAGCGACGCGGGTCGCGACCTTCATCCCGGCTGAATAGAGCAGAGCACGCGCCGCCTGGAGGTCGGAGACGTATCCGAAGCGGTCGTCGGTGATTTTGTATTCGCCGTCTCCGTTCAGGTCGGAGAGCGCGGCGTTTGACATCTCGAGCATCTTGTCGAGCGTCCACTTCCCGTCATATACGAGGTCATAGGGGTTCTCGAGCTTCAGCGAACCGATCAGCTCGCTATTCGTGTAAATGACCTCGAGATTGCGTATCAGGTCGAGCGACATCGAGCCGACCGCGCTGTACAGCTGTCCGTAGATCTCGGCGTTGTCGTTCCAGCCGGCGCACCAATAAGGCTCAGAGAAATCGAGAACATCGTAGTCGAGCAGGTTTAAATAGAGCCCGCGGGTCTCACAGCCCCACCAGTAGTCGGGGAGCACGAGATCATAGTCGCCGTCGCCCGACATAACCGAGCTCTCGAGCGCCTGATTCCAGGTCGCCGACTTATCCTCGAGCACGACATACTTTATTTTCACGTTGAAGCGCTCGGCGAGCTTGCTGTTGCGCGCGAAAATCGCGTCATTGACGACGTCGCCGGTCTCAGACTCGGGGACGATCAGGTCCTTGCGCATCTCGCGGACGAGCATCGTGAAGTCCGCGCCGCCGAAATCGTACTCGCCGAGATCGTCGGCAAACGGCTTTTCGGTCTCAGGCGCGGTGGATTCGGTGTCAGCCGGGGTCGTTTCGCCGCCCGTCGGCTCAGATCCGCACGCGAAGGTCTGCGCGGTCAGGGCTGCCAGAAGGATGAGTGTCAGGGATCTTGCGCTGTTTTTCATTGTATTTTACCTCCGGATCTTTTCGCGACATACAGTCATAGGATGCTTCTATTATACACTAATCCGTGGGCAGCGTCAATATAAAAAATCAGCGTCAGGTTATAAAAAATCAGCGGTGATTCTCGCGGTACTCGGTCGGAGACATGCCGAACTCCTTTCGGAACGCGAGCGAGAAATACGCTGTCTCCGAAAACCTCAGCGACGACGCCACATGTTTTATCGGAATTTTGTCATCAATCATCCGGCAGGCGGCTTTCAGCCTGAGCTCGCTCAGGTAGCGCTTGGGCGTCGTACCGTATGCTCTGCGGAAGACGCGGATGACCGTCGTTTCGTGCATGAAAAGACTGTCGGCGATGTCGGTGAGCGTGATGTCGTCGTAGATATGCGTGTCGAGGTAATTCTTTATCTGCTCAGCAGTCGACCTGACCGCGACGCTCTCATTCCATTTCTCGCTGTTTTTTATGAGCGAGAGAATGTCGATGAGCTTCATCGACGCCACCCTTTGAGCCTCGACCATGTCGCCGCAGTCCGACATCACGCGGAATATCGCCGAGAGGTCGCGCATCACTCTCCTGTCCGCGTTCCGGCAGATGACGACCGGCTCGTCCGCGCCGTAGAGACTGACCGCGCTGTCGACGAGCTCGCCGTTCACGTTCGCCCAGATCTTCTCATAAGGGTCGCCCCGGTCGGCGAAATAGTGCCCGGTGAAGCCCTTGCGCAGGAGGTAGAAATCGCCCGCTCCAACGCTGTAGCGCTGTCCGCCCGAGTCGATGAAGCCCTTCCCCGAGATCACATACTCAAAGACATAGACAGGATTTCCGCTTCTGAACATCTCGTAGTCCGGGTTCGGTCGCGTCACGCCGCACATCGAGACGCTGAAGAAATCGCTCCGATCCACGCGCTTTATCCAGACGACGTCCTCGCCCAGCTGATTTTTTCCTGATGACATTCCATCGCCTCCTTCTGATTTAATTTTACCACACCGCGCGGAATTTGTCAAGAGACTTCAGCCAAAGCGAAAAAACTCCGCCGCGGCGTGAATGTTAAAACATACGCTATTGACAAAAGCCTCCATAAATGCTATAATATATTGTATAATGCCATATTCCGACAAAATCAGGGGAAATACGATGATAAATACAAAAAAAATCCGGGCGGCGCTGACTCTTCTCCTCTCGCTCGCTCTGTTAATTCTGCCTGTCCTGGCGGCTGACGGTCAGGCGGGTGTGAAGCTCACCTCAGACCGGACAACTGATGTCCTGATACTCCTCGACTGCTCCGGCGCGGTCGGAGAGCTCACCAATGAATGCGCCTCGGCGCTCGACACGCTTATCGACTTAATGCCGCGAAGGGGAACGCGCGCGGCAGTCGTCGCCTACGGAAACACCTGGAACCAGGGCTATGAGTTCGGCTCGGAGCTCTCGTACATGAACGATGATATGGGCGCTTACGCGCGGACTCGCGTCTGCCTCGCGGCTGAAATGGCCGCGCTCTCAGACGGCGCTGAACAGGTTAAATCCGCCGTTTCGTCACGGCTCGCCGAGGAGCGCTTCACTCACGGAAACAACTATCTCGGCGGCGGTCTGATGGCTTCGCTCGACCTGCTCATCGGGAGCGCCTCGGACGACGCCTCGATCGTCATTCTCACCGACGGCAGGCTGTCGGGCTTCGACTCGACCGACGGCGTCGAGTGGAAGAGCACAAACCGCGAGCTCGTCGACGAGGCGCTCGATCTCGCCGCGTCAAAAGGTTTCAGGCTCTATCCGGTCGAGCTCAACACAGATTCGCGCAACAACTCGACCAGCGCCGCGAGACATCTTATGTCAGACCTTGCCTCGAAGACCGGCGGCGAGAACTTCGTCATCTCGTCGGCGTCCGACCTGAAAAGCGCCGTTATAAGCGTCTACGCCGACATCTTCGGCGCGGACGTCACCGATTCGCTCTCACCCGCGCTCCCGACGCAGACCTCCGAGGTGAGCGTCGTGCTCGACGGAAACGTAACCTCGGTCTCGGTCGGCGGGAAGAGCTATTCAAAGGGCTCTGGCGGCGCGGTCGCCTTCACCGACAATGTTTTCAAGCTCTGCCCCGCGTCCGGAAAGCCGAAGTTCACGCTGACCGGCGGCTCTGCCGTCAAAACCGTCATAACCGAAAGACTTCCGCTCGTCCTCGAGCTCAGCCACGCGTCGCCGATGACCCGGGGCAACACGCTGGACATCCGGGTCTATCTCGGCACTTCGTCGTCGCTCGACGCGGTGTCAGACGAGTGGTTCTACAACAACTCCGAGCCCCGACTCAGCGTCGGCTCTGAGAATCTCACGACAACGAAGGATTCGGACGGCTGGAAGGCTTCGTATGAGTTCAACGAGCCGGGCAGCTTTGTCATCACCGCGAAGGTCGGCGATGAGATCGTCACTACAAATTTCGAGGTCGCCGACTACGGCTTTGAGGTCGACGCGCCGACACTCTCGGACGGCGAAATCGTCACTGTCCGCGCGTTCCTGACCGGAGTCGAGGGGCGGCTCACAGACAGCTCGCTCTACAGGGACAATGAGGCGGTTCTGACCGTCCGCCGCGACGGCGTTGTTGTCGACCAGGATCTCAAAATGACCGCGGGCGAGGGATATTATCTCGATTACACCGCGGACGGCGTCGGTGAGTACACCTTCTCGGTGAGCGCTGAATCGCCCGCCGGGCGGATCGAAGCCGAAAAAATCGTCGACTGCGGCGATTACACGCTTATCGCCGACTGGAGCGCCGACGACGGCTCGACCTTGCAGAAGAGCGACCATGTGAAGCTCTCCGCGAAGCTGCTCGACTCCGACGGAAACGTCATCGCGCGGAACGCGTATCTCAACAGCGCAAGGCTCCGCGCGGAACGCGGCGGCGAGGTTATCGAAAATGTTCCCTTCACGATAAACAACGGCGTTCTGAGCGCCGACTGGCGGGTCAGCCGCGAGGGCGATATAAAGCTCCTGCTCGGGGTGAACGGCGAGGAATCTACGGTTGAGTTCAAGGTAGTCAACCACGCGCCGGTGCTCGTCTCGGACAAGTTCGAGGGCAAGTGCCGCGTCGGAGAGACGCTCTCGTTCAGTGTGTCGGATTTTGTCGGCGACGCTGACGGCGACCTGTTCACGATAACCGCGAACGGCGTCGCGCCCGACTGGAAGCTCTCGGACGACGCGAAGACGATGATCTTCGACGTCGGCGGAAAAGCCGCGGATTATGATTTCACGCTGACCTTCAACGACAATGACGCCTCGGTCGACCTGCCGGTGAAGATAAAGGTCACGAACGAAAAGCCCAGGGAGACAGCCTCGCTTGAGCTCCCGCACTTCATCCTGAAAGCGCCCGGTTTCATGTTCTTTGTCGACTACGACGATCAGGCTGTGAGCTACGAGCTGAACGACTATTTCAGCGACCCTGAGGGACTCCCGCTCGTCTACAGCCTCGAAACACCGACCAATATGGCGAGGCTGAACGGCTCGGTGCTCGACATCGATCCGCGCCAAGCGGTGAATGAAAGGCTCAGGCTGACCGTCACCGACAGTTCGGGCGACTCGATAAATGTCGATCTCCGGTTCACCGTCGACGAGTGGTGGACACTCAACTTAAAGCGCGTGCTGATCGTCGCCGTCATCGCCGCCGTCATACTGATTCTCATCGCGGTCATCATCCGCC